>CAIMXI010000271.1 GCA_903845365.1 uncultured Geobacteraceae bacterium
AATAACATTGTGGATATTCAATTATATGTTTATGGTAGGCCTAACGTTGAAGTAAGGCAACTATAATGATTCCAGCAAGTTAGGATGGGCATCTCAAAATAAAGGTCGCCAAATGCTATACGTGGGAATCCAGGCTAGCGGTATTGCCGTCAGGATAAATCTCCGCACCAAGAAAACTCAATTCTTCTTGTTCCAATTGTTGTGGAACATCCGTCCACCATCCTTTACAACCATTGACTGAGCCGCCATTCCAGCGGTATCCCCTCAACTTTAGTGCTTCTTTCTTATCGAACGGCGCTCCTACGGCACAAATTCTGGAAGTCATTTCGTCGGACTTTTCCAGCAGTGCCTTGAAAATCGGTGTGTTTGTTACAGGAAAATTTCCCAGTAACAAGCCGAGTACTCCTTCAGCATCATCAAGTGCTCTATGTGCATTGATGAAATAACCGCCGCATTTATACAGCAAAAATTCCAAAGTGCGGGAGCTGATTCGCTGCTCTTTGCTCCAATCAAGTTGGGACAGGGTACATGCCCAAGGTTTAGTGGCGAAGACAGGATAACGTGCCTCAACAAACTTCCGGTCGAAAGAGGAATTGTGATAAATTACAAGGGATGCCTTGTCCACGAGTGCCTTCACCTGATCATCATCAAAAGATTGGCCCATCACCATGTCGTCAGTAATACCAGTAATCTCGGTGATTTCTTTAGGAATACTGCGCCCAGGATCTTCAAAACCATTAAACCGATCTGTGATCCGGATTATCTGACCCGTCATCGGATCATACTCAAAGGCAACAATGCCAAGTTCGATTATCTTGTCCACGGTATAATTTAGTCCAGTAGTTTCGGTATCAAGACACAGTCCGATTTTTACACCTTGGGCAGCCATGCGTTTCTGAGTAAATCGAGAATCCCGTTCAAGGTTCAACTTACGAATAACCGTAAATTCGCCAGTGGACTGTAGAGCAGTGATGGCAATTTCTGCTTCCAGAGCATTCAATGGTTCTTGCTGATAATTTCTGCTTTTTGTTTTAGTCCTCATCTACTGTTCCACAACCTTATATTTTCTGGGGCTTCGCCGTTTCTTGTTCAGCTTGCTGTTGAGAATCTGAGTGTACTTGTGCTCAGCATCCGCTCTATTACGCCTAAACCAAGTTTCCTTCTGTCTACTTAGACCTCGTGCCGATCCGGAATGTTTCTCTATCAGGTATCCGTTCGGAGTAACCACCAAATACAGTTCGTACCAGGCTCCGAACGTACTTTCCGCTTCTAGTCGGGTTCTTTGTAACACATGCTCTCCGATGCAAAGATCAAGCGGTAGTGCAATTTGCTGGAAATCCGAATTTTCTTCCACTCTGACAGCTAGTCGTCCCATCTTCTCTACTCCTTATTCCTCATAGCTTCCAGCAATATCATACGAGCCATATCCACTACCTTTAGTCCCCGTTTCTCCGCTTCTACCATCAGCCATTCCTCTAATTGCAGTGGTATCCGCATTGCCGGGATTCTACTCGGCATCGTATTCGCCTTACGCCAACCAACCTGACGTCCACGAGGTCTCTTGTCTGGTTGTTCCGTCATCTAGCGCTGATGGTTCCAGGCGGATGCAAACCGTTCGGCAGCCACAGATTCCGAAAAGACGCCGGCAACGAATTCGGTGTCGTCGAACAGTACGATGCTCCCACCACTTTTTGCAGGCCTCACATAGACAGGTGCTCCTATTGCCACAAGACGGTGTGCCTCATCGCGTTGCTGTGCAGGAATACATTCAAACCAGTCAGGTGTTGCAATTGCCGGTGCTTTCAATCTTTCTTCAAATTTCTCTATCCAGGTCATAAGATCAATCCTCCGTTATTGAGGAATGATACTACTGCGCATTTAATTGTCAAGAAATAAATATAATTTTGTACTGGTAAATAACAAAGGGGGGGCAATTGTAGCTGGATCTGTTTACGTTATATGCCGCAGCAAATATGACCACACTATGAGGGTTGCTTTTTCCTCTAAAAAGTATTACCTTGCTAAAGAAGTATTACTATAGGCATAAAGTATTCTGGAGGCACTATGATATCTACTGTTACCACTAAGGGGCAAGTAACTATACCTGTTGAGATACGCTCTCGTTTTCACATCAATCCAAGCGACAGAGTTGATTTTATTATCGACGGTGACAAAATTATGATTATTCCGATTAAGACTCTCAAGCAGCTTCGAGGCTCGGTGACTGCGATAAGTAATGGAAATATTACCAGTGAACGCCAGTCGGCTAAACAGGTGCTGTCCAGAAAAGTGGTAGAGGAAATGGCATGAACAAATGTTTTGTCGATACCAACCTGTTTATTCGCTACCTCACGAATGACGATCCGGTCTTGGCAGATAGGGTAGAAAAACTCCTTGACGAAGCTTCATCAGGGAACCTAGCCCTGATTTCTACAGAATTGGTGATGGCTGAAACTGTCTGGGTGCTGGAATCATCCTATAACCTGACTCACATCCAAATTGCACCCTTGCTCCGGAGCATTCTTGCAACGCCGGGACTTGAAATTATCAATGGAGATATTGTCAGCGGTGCATTAGTCTTATATGAACAAAAGAACATTGATTTTGTAGATGCGTATATAGCGGTACTTATGGAAAAGCGCGGGATCAAAGAAATATATTCATACGACCGCAAACATCTTTCAAAAGTCAAAACGATACAGCGTATAGAACCGTAGATGGTACCAGGGCGAACGGCAGAGCCCAAGTGGATGCCGCTACGGAATTATCCATCGTTATCCACGAACGCATAATATCTGCACTGGAGCCTTCTAACAGGCGGCTTTCTTGAAAGGGGTGCCTCATTTTTGTGCGGCGGTGTAACAAATAGTATTGATGGTATTGATAAAAAAAAATCCGGTTATACGAGGATCATCCCTCATATAACCGGAATCTTTCTGTCAAAACACCCCGAAATAGACTACCTCGCAACAGCATTAGCAGCAGTAGCAAACTTCGGGTAGCAGGAACCTGAGCGATTTGAATATTCTGCGAGAGGTTCCATACTAAGTGACACAACGCTCAACCAAACCTAATTACACATGTACTGGCTCGGTTTCGCTCATACCCCACAAGTCATCTAGTGCTTCAGCCAGTTTTAATACTTTATGCTCGTAATGATTCATCTTATTCTCATTTTCTATCAGCCGCCGGAGAAGAGCTTCGGCGGGATTTTTAAGTCTCCCCAACTCATCTTCAATAAAGAATTCTATATCGACGTTTAACGACTCTGCGAGGGCAACAATTGGCTCAGGTACATTATCAAAGTCATCACTTTCAACACACCATGCCGATTCAGGTAGAGGTTGCCCGTAGATCAATGTCGTACGGTCTTCAGTAAAATCGTATACTTGTTCGACAGCCTCCTCCGGCGATTTTGCCCTAACGGTGGTCGTTAGTAAATTTGTTTCCAGCCAACAGATTCTATACTCTTGCTCGTTGATTTTGCTGCTACTCTTAGCTTTTTTAGACATCTGATTTCTCCTTTAAATTTGGAATTACTTGGTGCTGAAGTTTGTTGTACTCATGGCACTTGGATGGAGCCCTGTCCAACCGTAAAAGGACGGTTGGACAGAGCACCGGTGCTATGTACTGCTTTTACTGCTAGCGAAGGTGATAAAAAGGGTACAGAAGTTGTGTGCGCATACCGCTGGGCAGTAGAGGCCTACAACATGAAACCATCCACTGTGAGCGAATTAAATCGTCTAAGTGCTTTTTTTGACACAACACGACCAAAAACATCACTACCCCGATAAGATATTGCATGTACTTGGTTATTGTATGGAATTAAATTAAGAGAAAATTGATGGAGCCATTCAATAAATTCGGCCATAAAATCATTTTCCGGAATAGTCATGTCACGCTCTTTTATTAAAGCGTCAAAATCATTTACATAAATGTAATATGCCCCAAATTTTTTACCGTCAAACTTGGAGTTGTAGAGACTTAACATGATCAAAGCGAGCATACCTGGGTTTATGTTTCTAATAGGAAGCATGTGTTTGTTTCTCCTTTTCTGATTATTCATACTGACGAAGCAGTACTTGGTGGTATTGCACTGATACTATTTGTTGTTGTTGCTGCTGTTGTTAGTTGCTAATGCAACTTGCCGCTGCTTGTGCAGCAGAATCTCCCGTGAAGGAATTTTGTGTTCTATGTAGTATTTAGTTGTGTGTCATAGTTTTTTTGTCATGCTAATCCTCTCCTTTCTTGCCAGTCGTCAATTGCCAGCAGCATGTATGGCAAAGCAAATGACAAATGGAATTGTTGTAGTATTGCGGTAACGGATGAAGTCAACAGGCTGCCGTTAACCGTTTTTTCCGGCTGCGCAAGCACTGCATCGCATCCCAGCCTTCTTGCCCAACAAATGCCCCCCTTGGTTCCGGTACGGAACTACGTCGCCGACCTGGATTTCAATATGGCCTACCAGTTGTCGCCGGACGGCAAAAAGATAGCTTGGATCGGCCGATCGGGTTTTGGGCCTGGCATCTTCGTAAAGGATCTGGCATCGAATACAGTGCATACGGTCAATACCCGCTTTGGGCACCCCACTTGGGCAGAGGACAGTCAGTCTCTCCTCGTCATGTCGGACACCGAAGGGGATGAAAACGTTCATATCTTCAAGATTGACGTGTCGAGCAATAAGGTCACCAAGGCATTGGATTTGACGCCTTTTGACGGTGCCACCTCCTATATTCAGAGCAAGGTGCAAAATAGCGGTGACTTGCTGATTGTCTCAAATCGCCGCAACCCGAAACTGTTTGACCTGTTTTACTACGAGCAAGCCACGGGAGATTTGCGGTTGTTGGCTGAAAATCCTGGTGATGTAGCACAATGGGTTACCGACAGACATGGCCAACTCTATGCTAGGGTTCGAAAACAAGAAGATAAGTTGATATTCGAGCACTTGACAGAGAGCGCCAACGCCACTTGGAAGGAGGTATTCACTTGGAGTTATTTCGACAAGGTGGTGCCACTGGAGATCAGTAGCGACAAGCAAACTGCATGGACATTGTCCAACCGTGGCCGAGACAAAATGGCGTTAGTCAAGCTGGACATGAACACTGGCCATGAAACTGTGGTATTTGAAGATCCGCGCGTTGACATCAGCGAAGCCTTTATCAGCCAGAAAACATTTCAGCCGCTGATGGTCTTGCTGGATCCCGACTATCAGGAGGTACATATTCTGGATGATAAGCTTCGCAGTGCTTTTCAGAAATTGATCGCTAATAAACATGTTCGGTTCAATCCGATCAGCCTTACTCGCGATGAAAATCTCGTCACCGGGATCATCACTGGAGAAGACGGAGCACAAAACGTTCTTTACGACATTCAAAATGAAAAATTGACAGTGCTGGGCGAACTTACTCGTAGCCGAATTAATTTGTTGAGTCCCTTGCCAGTCCAAAAACCTATTTCATTCACGAGCAGGGATGGTTTGACAATACATGGCTATTTGACCCTCCCGCAAGGAGTGCAAGCAAGCAAATTACCCACCGTGCTCTTCGTCCACGGGGGGCCATGGGCGAGAGACGTCTGGGGTGACGGGCATCAACCCTATTTCCTGGCAAACCGTGGCTACGCCGTGCTTCAGGTCAATTACCGAGGCTCAGCCGGTTATGGTCGAGATTTTCAGGACAAAGCTATTGGCGAATTTGCCGGGAAGATGCATAACGACCTGATCGACGGCGTGGATTGGCTGATATTGCAAGGCACTGCAGATCCAAAAAAAGTCGCTATTTATGGTGCGAGCTACGGTGGCTACGCTGCATTGGTAGGAATGACGTTCACGCCTGAAAAATTTGCCTGCGGCATCGATTATGTGGGGCCGTCAGATCTGGCCAGATTGCTGGAAACAGTGCCGCCGTATTGGGAGATGAGCAAAACCTGGTGGTACCGTTTTGTTGGCGACCCTAGTCGCCCTGATCAGCGCGAAATCATGAATGCTAAGTCACCACTCTTCAAAGCCGACCAGGTAAACAGGCCTTTGCTTGTTCTGCACGGCACCAATGACCCTCGTGTGAAGCTCGAACAATCCACTCTCATGGTCGAGGCGCTGCGCAAAGCAGGCAAGAAAGTCGAGTTTGTCGAATTAAAAGGTGACGGTCACGGTAATAAAAAGTGGAGTAACAATCTGAAGCTGTATCGCAAGACAGAAGATTTTCTGTCCGAGTGTCTAGGAGGTCGCAGCGCTGGTTTTGATTATTTCGAATTGGTGAGTTGGGCGTTTTGATCAAGCAAAAGAAAAGGGCGATTTCGCGTTAATTTATACATTATCAAAACGATGACAAAGTGTTCAAAGGATACTGAAAGGATACCAAACGCTACACAAACAAAAAGCCACTCACAGTAAAGGCTGTAAGTGGCTGAATTAACTGGTCGGGATGACAAGAATTGAACTTGCGACTCCCTGCTCCCGAAGCAGGTGCGCTACCAGGCTGCGCTACATCCCGTGGAGGCTTTTTTGTAGCACCTGCATGGAGTTTCTGTCAAGGGGAAAGACGGATGGGAGACCGGAGAGGATTTGGCGGGGGATGTGTGCGGAGTGCGTGGCGGAGGAGTGGGGTTAGCGGGGCCTCGTATATGAATAAAGCTATCCCTAAATTCTACTTCGACAAAAGAAAGGCTGTTGAACTGGGTTATCTCGGCACCCGAATCTCCTTGAAATGCACATCTGTTTCGCGCCATTTGAAAAAAATCAGTTTGACTGCAGTATACGGGTGGAAATTGAGCAGTTTTATCAGGCCGGTGCCGGCTGGCACATCCTTGAAGATCATCTCCACTGTAACTTTCTTGCCATCATAAACGTAAAAACCCCTTCTGGCATCTGAAGAACTGGTCCGTATGTCGCCATCCCACAAGAAGACGTCATTCACTTCCATGGCCTTATCCATTTCGTCTGTCAACGTGGACTTCACATATTGCGACGTCTGATCATATACTGCGAGGTAGCGGTTTTTACCCGATTTATTTGTAGCCTCAATGAAAACGGTCACCTCTCCGCCAGACATTTTTATATGTTTCAAATCATAGCGGAAATCATCAGTCTCCACAGATTCAATGGCCGGACCGATACTCGTGGGAAGCGCCACCATCTTAGAAGTTTCCGGAACCTGGGGCGGAACTGCCGCCGCTTTTTCAACCTTTGGCGGCGTCTTAATGGCCATTGATCGGGAATTTTCTTCATCCATTCGTTTCACTGTCGCAATACGCTCCTCTTCGTCCTTCAACAGACCACGTACCATACATTTGACATCAATGCCGTTGGTGACAAATTCCCTGACTATAACCGATGTTGCGGTTTTGTCCTTCACGTCTCTGATTTCAAGCATACCCCGCTCTACAGTCTCCACATCAAGAATTTCCCCGGTTTTAGGGTGCTTTCTCGTCTTCCCTTCCACATAGGCAAGAAACCTCATCCCCGGACGAACTCCATGTCGGCGTCCCAGATCGAGAATAACCTTGTTGTCAGTCCGGTCAAGCACATACCCCTCAAGCGGGAATGTCTGCATTATCTTGTCAGAGATCAGAGCAACAACTTTGCGCAAATCCTTGGGAGATTCAGTACTGGCTGATTCTGCCGCCCGAATGGAAGCAGTTTCTACACTGATCAGTCGGGCATTGATGTCGATCACACCACCATAATTGGACACAGAACCGGTCACCACCGTCTTCACCCCCAGCACCCGTCCCAACTGGGAGGCGCTGCTCGGATCCACCAGACCAGAGGAGCCGATACTCTGTTCAGCCAGGACCTTGTTAAGCAGTCGCCGTTCGACGATATCAAAGCGCCCGGTTTCAACCAAACGGGTCGTGAGCCACTCCGCAACCATTTTACCGATATCTTCCGACTCGTATTTCCCCTTTTGCTCGAAATCGAGCACCGCTATCTTGATTTTGGTAAACTCGGCACTGGCATCAACCGGGTGCAAAAGTGCCATAACAACAAATAAGACAACGATAATTACTTGCATGATATTTTCCATAGAGGGATAGGAATTTGCTTTTCGAATGTGCGGAAAATACTCCATGATCTGAGTAGTGTCAACGCAATTTCTGAGGGACTGACAGGATTTTAGGGGAAACTGTGAACCATTAGAGAAAGGTATCTTTCCAAGGAAACAGAGCTACCCCGCTTTGTCCAGGCCATATCACAAGAGGATGATACACTATCAAAAGCTGCCATACTTTTGTTGCTATTTACTGGATGCAGGAAGAATGAAATTATTTCCATGACATGGGAACAAGTCCGATTAGATCAAGGCAAGCTAAGCCGCCGTTCACTAAAAACGGGAAATCAAGATTGGTGCATCTCAATCAAAGGTCTTCGGAGATTCTTCAAGATTTGGCTGCCAGGAAAGATCAAACTGAGCGCACAAAAAACAGTAACTACGTTTTTCCGAGCCGTCAGGGTACCAGGAAGAAGTATTTGTTTGATTTGCGGAAACCTTTGGAAAAAGCCTGTGCTCTTGCTGGCATTGAAAACTTTCACACCCACGATTTGCGCCACACTTTTGCAAGCCTTGCAGTGAGTTCTGGAGTTGATTTGTATGCAGTGCAGCGACTTTTGGGCCATCAGGATATTACAATGACCCAGCGCTATGCAGATTTGTCCGCCAACGACTTACAGGTAGCCACCGAAGGAATTGCCGCACTGATCGAACAGGCTTCATCTCGGACGTAGTTGAGAAAGACCGGTATGGTACCGGTGAGACCGGAGAGCGTAAAGGGAGATATACTGAGCGACTATGAATCCGCGCAACTGGCACATAGAGTTATGTGGTGTTCTGCCGTACCAGAGGGGCACCGGAGAGAGGCTGCTAGAAACAGAAAGACCTGACCATTGTAGTAGCCAGATCAGTCTATGTAGTTGGAAAATGTATGGTATTTTGCTACCGAAGCAGGTGCGCTACCAGGCTGCGCTACATCCCGTGGAGGCTTTTTTGTAGCACCTGCATGGAGTTTCTGTCAAGTGGAAAGACGGAGGGGAGACCGGAGGATGTGGTGGAGGACTTTCTTTGCGGTGTTCGCCTGTTACAGTTGCAAGGTGTAGCCCTATTACCCACAAAGAGCCTATTTTAAAGGCTTTGGCAAGGTAACAAAGATCATCAAAGGATAGTGACTTTTGGTGGGTCATTTAAAAATACCCACTTGGAAGCGCCTTGCGCAGTCCTATTACAGTGAGCCTTTTGGAGGCGCTTTGGTAGGATGCGATTAATCAAGAATGGAATATGGGCGCTTCAGCAGTAAAATTTACAATCGCCTATTAAACATTATTGCAGATGAAATTATGTAAGAATTATTGCTTGATTTTACCTGGATTTATTTAGTATCCTAGCACTATATTTTCCTAAACAAAATGGTTTTCTATTCGAATTGTTAATTTTTGAGATAGGGCAATCATCTGGCAACTTTCTAGAAGCCTACTATTATTTTTATGGTGGGCTTTTTTGTCGTTAGGAGTAGGTTTGATAGAATTGCGGGATTGACCGGTTTGATATCCAAGGGGGGCATTAAATGACCAAAAGAATCTGTCTTTTTGTATTGCTACTGATATTCGCAATTCCTACAATCGCCTCTGCCGCCGCCCTGGACAACTGGCACTGGCGAAACCCTCTGCCTGAGGGTAACTCCTTGAGCGGTATTGCCTATGGCAACAGCACATTTGTGGCGGTCGGCAACTATGGCAGCATCTTCACTTCTACCGACAAGACCACCTGGGTGAAGAGAGATTCGGGCATCACCGATAACCTCAATGACGTAATCTTTGGCAACAATATATTTTTGGCATCTGGAAGCGGTAATATCCTCTCTTCCACTGACGGGATAACCTGGATCAAACGCTCTTCTCTTGCCACCAGTAACATCACCTTCGGCAACGGCCTGTTTGTTACCGCGAATGGTGATTATGTATCTACCTCTAGCGATGGCATAACCTGGTCGCAAAAGGCTACGCCGACAGCTAATGCCGGTTTGTACTATGTTAATCATGCCAACAACCTTTTTGTCTCGTACGGAGTCTCGCGGGATGCTGCAAACAATGGTACCGCTACGATCATCACCTCGCCCGACGGCCTTAACTGGACTACAAGGACTACCGGAACCATTGCAACTAATGGTTTTGTAAGTGGAGGTTTTTCGTTTGGAAACGGTGTTTTTATCCTCATAGGCAATTACTTTGATACTAGTGCTGGCTACTATAAAAATTTTTCAATTACTTCTTTGGATGGAGCCACTTGGACCAAACAGGCGATCAATCCTCCCTGGAAGAAAATCCTGTTTGTCAATGGGGAATTCTTCTCCATACCAGACGGTAACGGCAATGTTTCCACTTCTCAGGACGGCATTACCTGGACTAGTAATGCAGCAGATATTTCAGGACAAGAGTTTTACAACGGTATTTATGCTGCCGGCACATACATTGCCGTCGGTGCAGGCGGAGCTATCGCATCATCTGCCAATAGGCAAAACTGGATCAACGTCAAACCTGGAAATCGTGATCAGTTAAACGCCATAGCTTACGGCAACAACACCATGCTGGCAGTATCGAATAACGGGAAAATATATACATCCACTGACGGCGTATCGTGGAACGTTGATCTTGCGCCGTCTAATATAAATGCTGTTACCTACTATTCAAATTACTTTATCGGTGTGGGTGGCAACGGCTCGATAACAACATCTCGCGATGGAGTCTACTGGGCGTTTCGACAGACAAATGTCACAGATAATTTGAATGCTGTCGCTTGCGGTAACAATAAATGTGTTGCCGTCGGAAATTCCGGGACTATTTTTGTGTCGTCGGATGCAGTCACCTGGACCAAACGGAGTTCCACCACAACAAATAATCTTTTCGGAATTACCTGGGGCAACGGCCTTTATGTTGCGATAGGGGACAACGAAACCATACTTACCTCTCCTGATGCTATCACCTGGACTCACCGTGATACAAACTTTGCGCCCGGAACAGGGGGAGGGCGTACGTTAAGCGGGATAGCCCACGGCGCCGGTATTTTTGTCATAACCGGTGGATGGCCAGTCGGCCTGCTTACATCTCCGGACGGGGTCAACTGGCAGCAGAATTCTTCTATGGGCAATACATACAAGATTGCCTACGGAAACAATTCCTTTATCGCAATTGACGGAGGTTTCATAGTCACCTCCGATGACGCTATCACATGGACCCGGCGCAGGATTACCGGAAACAATCTCAGTGGCATAGTCTATAACGGATCTACCTTTATTGTTGTGGGCGAGGGGGGCACAATCCTGCAGTCTGATGCCGCTGATTTCAGTGATCCGCTGGACACCTGGCGCTGGCGCAATCCCTTGCCGGAAGGAAACAGCCTGAGCGCGCTTGCCTACGGCAACGGCATCTTTGTGACCGTAGGGAGGTCAGGTGTTGTACTCACCTCCACGGACAAGATCACCTGGACCAGACAGAACTCTGGTATAAGCTCCAATATCAGCGATATCACATTTGGCAATGGACTCTTTGCAGCGGTTGGAGATTCACAGTATGTATTAACCTCCCCGGACGGGGTTGTCTGGACCCGGAGAGCGTCGATCGGCTTGCAGAGTGTGACCTACGGCAACAATCTCTTTGTAGCGGTGGGGTGGAGCAACATCGCCACCTCGCCGGATGGTCTTGTCTGGACAACCAGAGTAGCCCCTTCCAATAATATGAATCTATATAAGGTCACCTTTGGAAATGGCCTTTTTGTAGCGGTGGAAAGCAATACTAGGTCGATTTATACCTCTACCGACGGCATAACCTGGAGCAACAGATACACCGCTGATTCCACAACAAACTGGCTTGGCGGGATAGCCTACGGCAACGGCGTCTTTGTTGTAGCCGGCAATAACAATGGCTACTGGATAAATCTGGTCTCAACCGACGGAGTCACCTGGACACAGCATGTCACCAACACCCCAGGCAACGTCAATTTTGTCAACGGACTCTTCATGTGCATCAACAGCGGCGGAGTGATGACCTCGACTGATGGCATCACCTGGGAGTCCAATTCCGGCATTTCTACTTCAAACACCAACGCCCTGATCTATGCGGCAGGCGCATATGTTGCTGCCGGAGATGGCGGCGCCATAGCCTATTCAACGAACGGGATCAAATGGATTAATGCCAGATCCGGATTTCACGATAATTTGCAATCCATAGCCTATGGCAATAATATCCATGTTGCAGGAACTGGGAACGGTAAGGCTTACACTTCCACTGATGGGACTTCCTGGAAGGCGGTCAGCGCCAACAGCATGTTAGGTCTTATGTTCAGTTCCGGAACTTTTGTCGGGGTCGGATGCGGGAGCACCCAGACATCATCGGATGGAAATATCTGGAGCAGCCGTCAGAACGGCTTTAACGATTGCCTCAAGGCAGTGACCTACGGCAACGGCCTTTACGTGGCTGTCGGTGACTCTGGCCGCATCGTAACCTCACCTGATACAAGCGAATGGACCCCACGAGTCTCCGGCGATACCGTCCACCTTATGGGGGTGGCGTTTGGCAACGGACTGTTTGTTGCGGTGGGACAGAACAAGACGGTTCTTACCTCCACCGACGGGATAACCTGGACTTACAGGGACACTGGAATAAATCAAAATTCAGGATGGGGAGAATTGAGAGGCGTAACCTACAATGCAGGAATGTTTGTTGTCGCTGGACAGGGTGGCATAGGTATCCTCACTTCACCGGATGGGATCGTATGGACTCAATATAATATTGGTGATTACATTGCTGTCGCCTACGGCAACAATAACTTTATTGCCGTAGGTCACGGCGGCTCAATGGCCAGTTCTTCGGACGGCAAAGTCTGGACACAATTCCGGAAAACCGCGAACAACATCAGGGCTGTAACATTCGGGCGGGACAATTTTATTGCGGTCGGCGACGGCGGGACTATATTGCAGTCTGATGCGGCGAGAAGTGGCACCACATCGGACACCTGGCACTGGCGAAATCCGCTGCCGGATGGAGATAACCTGTACGGATTGGCATACGGAAATAACATGTTCGTGGCAGTAGGGAGTTACGGTGTAGTATTGACTTCTGCGGATAACATCACCTGGATCAGAAGGGATTCCGGGATTACCGACAACCTTAACGATGTCGTCTACGGCAATAGCCAGTTTGTTGCGGTAGGATGCGGAGGAGGTATTCTTACCTCCTCCGATGGAGCTGCCTGGAGCAGACAATACCAGGGCTGCTTTAACGGGGTTGCTTACGGCAAAAACCTGTTTATAACGGTGGGCAGAAACCAGATTCTTGCTTCTCCCGACGGTGAAGGATGGGCACAGAGAACCCTTCCGGTAAATAATCCGAACTTATATGGTGTAAGGTATGCCAACGGCATCTTTGTGACTTTCGGAGAGTGGAACGGCAAGGAAATTGTCATGACCTCATCTGACGGTAAGAGTTGGACTACTAGATACACTGGAAGCCAGAGCGCAGGAAATCTGGGTGGGTTTGCCTATGGTAACGGTATCTATGCAATAAGTGGCTGGAGCGGTGACAACGGTTATAACCAGGGTATCACCCTGACCTCGACTGACGGGGTGAACTGGACAAAGAATATCAGCTATATGCCTTGGAATGGAATAGGTTTTGCTGATGGCTACTTCCGGTTTGTGAGTGGTGGCGGTGTTTCGATATCTAAGGATGGTGTGAGTTGGACACAAAATACTACTGGCCTCTCAACCCTGGGGCAGGATCCATCCGATCTCCTTTATGCTGCTGGTACTTACGTCGTTGTTGGCGCCGGAGGCAGCATTGTATTATCTAATGATGGCTACAGTTGGGCTCCGGTCAGATCCGGATTCCATGATAATTTGAATGCCATAACATACGGCAATTCCACCTTTGTCGCAGTATCTGGAAATTCCAAGTCATATGCCTCTAACGACGGTATAAGCTGGAGCGGGAGCACCTCATTCGGTTTCAACAGGGTCGCTTTCAACAACGGAACCTATATCGGTGTAGGCTGGAACGGTATGATCGCCACCTCATCCGACGGACTCAAATGGACCCAGCGAACAACTGGTATAAACGACAACCTCTTAGGGATCACCTTTGGAAAAGGTATGTACGTGGCTGTAGGCAGTAGCGGTCGCATTCTCACTTCCCAGGACGCAATTGCCTGGGCATCAAGGAGTTCAAACACAACAGCTTCTCTCAATGGTGTTGCCTACGGCAACGGGTTGTACGTGGCTGTTGGTGATAATGAAGCCGTGCTTACTTCGGCGGACGGCATCACATGGACACGCCACGATACCAGTTTTGCCCCTGGATCAAATCGAAGATTGAATGCGGTCATCTATAGTGCCGGCATATTCGTTGCGGTGGGAGATTGGGAGATAGGGATCATTACATCAACAAACGGGATTGACTGGTCGCAACCGTATTCTGATATGTGGCTGTCTGCGATAGCCTACGGCAACAACACATTTGCTGCTGTAGGAGGGGGATGGATGGTGACCTCTTCGGACGGCATTAACTGGGCTCAGAAATATATCAGCGGAAATAATTTAAATGGAATTGCCTACGGTCAGGGGACATTTGTGATTGTTGGTGAAGGGGGCACGATCCTCCAGTCCGCAACGACAAGCTCCCAACGCACCCTTTACGTTACAAAGACCGGCAGCGGCGGCGGTGTCGTGACCAGCGATCCTTCCGCCATCAGTTGCGGCAGCAGTTGTATTGCCAGTTTTAACGATGGAAGCAATATCACCTTGATCGCCACCCCGGACACCAATCAGGTTTTTTCAGGCTGGAGCGGAGGCGGTTGCAACGGCACAGGCAGTTGTACAATTTCCATGAACAGCGACACCACTGTCGTCGCAACCTTTGGGGACAGTTCTGACCACACGCCGCCCGCAATAGCCATAACAAGCCCGGTAAACAACAGTACACTTGACAACCTGTTTTTCATTACCGGCACATCCAGCGATGATAGAAGCGGCGTATCCAAGATCGAACTTCAGGTAACCGGCGATACCAATTATTTGACTCAGGCTCAAACCTTTACCAGCTCAACTACATGGATACCAGTTGCCGTTATGATGGATTCATGGACCTTCAATAGCGGAAAAGTGGCCTGGAAGAGCGGCACGACCTATACCATAAGCGCCAGGGCAACAGACGGAGCCGGCAACATATCAAACATTGCCACCACAACATTTACATATACCTCGGTTTCGAGTCAGGCATACACTACCCTATCGCTGGAACTTTCCAGCCAGACCATCCGCCAGAATGACACAATCACCATAAACGGTAAACTGAGCAGGCTGCCTGAAATAGGCAGCAATCTTTCCAGTAATTCGGTCATAATCAGCGTTACAGACCCCACCGGGGCAGTCAAAGCTTACCCGGTTACGACCAGTAGCGCATCTGGCTTCTTCACAACAGTATTGAACTCGTTTAACCTCAAAGGCGGCTATCTTGTTCAGGCAAGCTTTGCCGGTAGTTCGCTTTTGGCCAGCAGCAGCTCTGAAAGCAAAGGGGTCATGGTAGGAGCTTCAGCCGGCTATGCCGTGATCGTTCAGGGGAAGATCGCTAACAAAGAGGGGCTGGACTCACACAATAAAACTACAAACCGAGTCTATAATCAGCTAAAAGCCCGTGGCTTTACGGACGACAACATCTACTACTTCAACTACAACACAGCACAACCAGGCGTGGATGCATCACCGTCCAAAGTTGCTGTCCAGGCTGTCATTCAGGGTGGAGGTTCTTTCAACCTCACCGGCAAGCTGAACGGTTCACCTGCCACTCTGTATATTATCATGGTGGATCATGGCAATCCTAACAAGTTCATGATTAACGATGAATTTATAACGCCTGCTGAACTTGATCAGTGGCTTAAAACCCTGGAAGGAACCCTCAATACTGACGCTTATAAGGAAAAGAGGAGTGTAATTATTGGCGCCTGCTATTCCGGCAGCTTTATTTCAGCTTTAAGCAAGAATAGAGAAAATCGCCTGATAATCACAAGCTCGGCAGCGAACGAGCAATCCTATAAGGGACCCATGGAGCCAGACGGTATTCGTAGCGGAGAATATTTCATTGAAGAACTGTTCAAGGGATTCGGCAAAGGCTACAACATAAAAAAATCTTTCCAGGATGCGGTTGCAAAGACTGAAATTTTTACCAAGGCTGGTGGAAACACAAACGGAAACACCAACATTTATGGCAACAGTTCCCTTCAGCATCCGCTTTTGGAAGACGGTGGCGACGGTATCGGTACCAACATCCTGAGCGCTGTCGTAAATGACGGAGCGATTGCCGACAGCATGTACGTCGGTGTCGGATTAACCTATGCTACAAATTCAGCAAACAACCCGGCAGAGATAGACAATACAAACGGCACCGTATTCCTCACATCGAGTCAGGATGCAGCTACCCTCTGGGCAACTGTTAACGATAACAGTCAGTTGTACACTGCACCCTGGGTGGAAATACGATCGCCAACTTTGCAACTGAACGCCGGCATAGGAAGCGATCAGCTTTCCATAGACCTGCCACGCGCTTTTCTGGTTTTCAATGATGGAACGCAGCGGTGGGAGAACAGCCTGCAGGGTACTTTCACTGATCCAGGTATGTATGACGCGTACTATTACGCCAAAGATATTGAGACCGAAGATATCTCTCCGATGAAAAGATCTGTGGTTTACAAGAACAAGGTGGGCAATAATCCGCCGGTGGCATTTAGTCTCCTGTCCCCTCAAAATGTCAGTGACCAGAAGACCATCCTCTTGCTCCAGTGGAATGCGACATCTGACCCAGATGGTGACGAACTTACCTACACCGTCATGGTATCCAGGGACAGCACTTTTAAGACGGTAGACTACAGGATGGATGGACTAACCTCAACTATGGCGGCAATGGATGTAAACGCAGGGCTTTTAGACCTGAACACATACTACTGGAAGGTACAAGCTATAGACTATTACGGCAGCATCAGAGAAAGTAGCGAAATATGGAGTTTTACAACCAACAATACCAATGGCGTGCCTGGTATCATCAAGGGTTATCTGCGTAGCAACAACGGAGCGCTCATCTCAGGAGCCTCTATTACGGCGGGTGGCTCATCCATTACTACTCTTGCCAACGGCGCTTTCTTTTTTGCAGTCACCCCAGGAAGCTATGCGATGACCTCCAAGGCCAGTGGTTACCTACAAAAGACCACTTCTTCCTTTAATGTATCATCCGGTTCGATTGTAGATGCCAGCATGAGCCTGACACCTGTTGTCTCAGACAACGGAGCCTGCGGTAGCAGTGACAAGGGCGTATTAGTCACTATTCCGACCGCAAATCTGTGTACAAGCGGAACGCCTTCTGATGTCAGTGGTAATGGTCCTTGGAGTTGGAGTTGTGTCAGTAGCAACAATGGCACAACAGCGTCCTGTTCGGCTTCAATTCAAACCTATGCTCTATCTTTCTCTGCAACTACCGGAGGCAGTCTGATTGGCACAGTCAGCCAGACAGTTAGTCATGGTGCATCGGCGACAGTAGTAGTTGCTGAACCTACCACCGACTACCATTTTGTAAACTGGAGCGGCACCGGCGGCTTCGTTACTACCACAACCAATCCGCTGACCGTAACCAACGTCACGGCAGCGCAGTCGATCACAGCCACCTTTGCCGCTGACCCGATCAACGGAACCTGCGGCAGCGACAACAGCAAAACCATGGCCGTTATCCCGACCAACCTCTGCTCGTCAGGGTCGGCATCAACGGTAACCGGCAGCGGCCCATGGTCATGGAGTTGCCAGGGGCTATACAGCGGCACAAACCAAAACTGCTCTGCAAATCTCTTGACCTATGCGATATCGACAACAATTAGCGACGCCAACGGAACCATCACCTGCCAGAACCCGGTAACCACCGGCGCCAGTTCTGTCTGCACAATCACTCCCAACAGCGGTTACCACACTGCATCCTTCTCTGTTGGAGGGGTAGATCATCTGGCTGATATCAACAACAACAGCTACACCATTACTAACATTACAACCAACCAGAGTGTGGTCGGCAGCTTTGCCATCACCCAGCAGACGCAAACGATCCACTTTACTCCACCAGCAACAAAAACCTACGGTGACCCCGCTATCTCCCTTACAGCCACCGGAGGAGCATCGGGCAACCCGGTAACCTTTACCTTGGTCAGCGGCCAGGCAACTCTCTCCGGCAACACCCTGACTATCACCGGAGTTGGCAGCATATATGTCAGAGCAACCCAGGCCGGTAACAGCAATTACACTGCAGCACCAGATGTCACCGCCAACATTGTAGTCGGCAAGGCAGCACTTACCATAACCGCCGTCGCCAAGAGCAAAACCTACGGCGCCTACGATCCAGTGTTAACCTACACGACCACCGGCCTTGTGAGTTCTGATACCATGACCGGCACCCTGACCAGAACAGCAGGTGAAGCGGTCGGCAGCTACCCCATCACCCAGGGATCGGTAACAGTATCAGCGCCAAACAACTACAACATCAGCTACACCAGTGCCAACCTCACCATCAGCACTACCAGCCAGGCAATAACTTTTGCTCCTCAAACAACCGCAACCTACGGCGCCGCACCGATAACCCTTACCGCCACCGGCGGAGGCTCCGGCAATCCGGTTACATTCTCAGTAACAAGCGGTCCCGGCACTCTGAGTGGTACCAACAACTCGACACTCACTATCACCGGAGTTGGAACCATCGTTGTCAAAGCGTCTCAGGCTGGAAACAGCAACTACGCCGCTGCATCAGACGTCACCGCCAACATAGTCGTCGGTAAAACTACCCCGACCATCTCCTGGTCAACTCCAGCCGACATCACCTATGGCACCGCCTTAAGCGGAACCCAGCTTAACGCAACTTCCGGCGGAGTTACCGGAACCTTTACCTATACCCCGATTGCTGGTACCATACTGAACGCCAGCTCGTCACAACAGCTCTCTGTCACCTTTACGCCAAGTGACAGCTCCAGCTACAACACCCCCGCTGCAACAACAACTACAATCAATGTTTCAGCCAAAACCTTGACCATCACAGCCAACAACATCAGCCGATCCTTCGGAGTCGCCAACCCAACGACACCCGGCTTCACCGCCCCCGCACTTGTCGGTAGTGACTGCATCGGCAGCGTCAGCTACACTTACGCCGCTACCGCAACCGCAACAGCCGCAGTAGGGAGCAGCCACGCGATTACTCCGAGCAACGCGGTATTCACCTCCGGCACGGCCAGTAACTACAACATTACCTATGTTGCCGGAACATTGAACATAGCCGGTGGTGCCAGCCAGAGCATCACCTTCGCCCCACCGACAACCGCGACTTACGGCGACCCGGCAATAACCTTGAGCGGCACAGCATCGTCCGGCCTGCCGGTAAGTTTTACTCTGGTCAGCGGCCCAGCAACGCTTACCGGTAATACCCTGACCTTCACCGGCCCTGGCACCATAACTGTACGGGCTACTCAAGGGGGTGACAGCAACTACGCCGCTGCTACCGATGTTACTGCCAACATAGTCGTAAATAATGCCAGCTATACCGTCACCGGAAGCACAAGCGGTAACGGCAGCATCCAGTGCGTAACGCCGGTAACCAGTGGCAATACTACTACCTGCACCTTGACTCCTGATACCGGGTACAGAATCTCTGCAGCGAGTGGCTGTGGCACCGGCAACCTGACCGGCACCACCTACACCACCGGAGCCATAACTGGCAGTTGCACTGTAACGGCCAGCTTTGCCGTACAAAGGGCAGGTGACTGCGACTCCAACGGCACCGTAACCATTACTGAGGTTCAATCAGCTATCAACATGTTCCTGGGGCTGAAAACCGTGGAGGCTTGCGTGGATCAGGACAACAACAGTAGCGTGTCCATAGCTGAGGTACAGAAGGTGATTAACTCATTCCTCGGGTTGTAGCCTCGGGGTTTAATCATAAATATACATTCTGCCCAAGCCCCTTTGATAATTTCCTGTCATCGGGGCTCCTTTTTTGCTCACTAACGCTGACCCTATTGAAGGTGCTTTGCTAGGGAGTCGTTCATCACCAAGGAGTTAATGCCGTACAGTAGAATAATTTGAAATACCCACCCTATCAACCGCTAATGTACCCTTTTAACCAAAGCTAATTTTCTGTTATTTTTATCAATATTCTGCTATGTATACAGCTCTATTTGTTCCAAGCTCTGCTGACGGTTAAGTTTATTCTCGGGATTGCAACAATAGTTTTGTAGCTGATCTGGTTGGCTGGAGCAAACTCAATAAGTGTTTATTAAATCAGCCCGCCTATACGGTTTCATCTGCAACAGCACTTGATAAAAATGGGAATCCGTTGTCTTGCATTGCGCTATCGGTATCGGTATTGCTTGGAACTAAAATTTCAATAGCGGGGGGGCTTATGAAAAGGGTGTTCCGCCATTTATTGGCGCCAATTCTATTTTGTCTGTTGTTGCTGACTGTAATCAGCACCAGCCGGGCTGGAACGTTCGGCCAGAATTATTCCATTACTTTCCTGGCCGATCCCCGCGGTTATGGCGAGACTTGGAAGAATGCACTGGCCGAAATACGAGACATGAAGACAAATCCGAACCCTGCAATCATGCCGTCGGAATTGGTAATAGTTGCGGGGGACATAGATCCGCTTGAATCAAGGTATTACGATTATCTAGAAGTCTTTAAAAGTACTTCCACAAGGCCTGTTTTTTTACCAGTAATCGGAAATCACGAGTTTGATGATGGCGGAAAAAGCTTTCGTTTTGCGAGGGACATCGTCATACCCTCAATTCCCAATGCTGTTCGCAGGCGCGCCGCTTCATGCGACTATTTCCTGGACTACAAAAATGTCCGTATTATTGTGGTCGATGGCTACACAGATCTTGGGAGGAACGGAGTCATCAACGACGATGGCAGACAATGGGTAGAACAAACTATCAGGGCAACCCCTTCGTGCGTAGATCATATCATCATTTCTTTTCACGAACCAGCCTTCGCAAGGGGCAGGCATGCAGGTCAATCATTTGATCGGGACCCCGGACTACGTAACGCTTTCTGGCGTATGATCTTGAAATACCGTGACAGGGTTCGTGCGGTCTTAGTAGGCCACACTCACGCTTACTACAGGATGCGTGTACTAGATCCCGGTGGAATTGCAGCCAACGACATTACGGCCTTTCCAGATGAGGATGGCGGAATATATCAGGTGGATGCAGGAGCCGCTGGTAACGGTGAACTGAACACGATTGTCCGGTTGCAGGTCGAGGGAAATAAACTGCTTTTCAGGACCCTTCAAGCAAAGAATGGCGCCAACAAGCCTTTTAACGAAATAGACCGGTGGGAAATTGATTACAGTCCGCGCACCAGTGATGTAACACCTTTCGGAGCACCGGTTACAAAAGCTGTAGATAGCGAAAAGGTCAAATGAAACCGGCATAGGAGTTTTGGTATGGAGGCACGCGCTAAATGCAACCGGTTATTAAGCCTGTTTCTGGTATTCGTGAGCTTATTTGTTGCCGCTGTTTCTCATGCTTCGTCTGTTCAGCTAACCGGCATTGGCCCCGCTTGCACTGATGGCACAATAACTCAGAAGGTTTCTTTTGTTCATGTTGGTGATCTGCATGCCAACTTTGATCTGGTTGAGGACAAATACAGTCGAATTCGCGCCTACATGGAAAAAGTCCGCCAGGGAAATCCCTATACCATTTTTACCAATGCAGGAGATGACCATGAAAAAGGCTCTGTTGCAGAGCAATACTCCCGTGGTAGTGCGGTTATGGATGCCACTTTCGCCATGCAATTTGACGTCAGAACGATCGGCAACCATGATTTTGCCTGGGGCGTTGAGCATCTCCTTGCTTTTACCCGCGACCCTCACGGCCTGGTGTTATCGAGCAATACCTACTATGATGGCCCGGATGCTCTGGGACTTGGATCGGTTGATTATGGAGTACTACAGGTGGGATGCCTGCGCATCGGTTTTTTTGGTCTGGTTGGCGGACCCTGGAATGAGCTTGATCAGGAGCTAACTGCAGATTATTTTCCATCTCTCCATACAACGTTCAACTTTGCCGAGATTGCCGGAAAAATTGTCGCAGCACACCGTGGGGAAGTGGATTTGATGGTGATGGTCAGTCATCTTGGCATCCTTGAGGATGAAAATATCGCGGCCAAGGTAAGTGGCATAGATCTGGTGCTCGGCGGCCACTCTCACCTTGTGCCCATGCAGGAAAAAATAAATAATACTCTGGTAGTGCTGCCTGACTTCTACTCTGACGGAGTCACCCGAGTTGACTTTAATGTTGATGTCGCGACAAAAAGCATATCGTCATACAATTATGTGGAACAACCTGTCGCAGCATTGACGGATATCGATTCGACCGTACATCAGGCCATCAGTGACATCCTGGCGACATACGCTCCAGATACCCAACAGCCTATTGCTTATCTAGAACATTCATTTGACCAGATGCAGGACACGAAAGGCATGCCCGTTATAGCGGCGAAAGCCGGTATCAATCAGTACGGGGCCGACGCGGCCTTGCTTGATCCCGCGATGGCCGATCCCTGGGGTAGTTGGTCTTCAGGTGAAGTTACATCCCAGGATATGATCGACGGCTATTATGTTGAACGGCAGGCCCCAAATACTCCGGGGGTAAATGCGTTGTATATGGCCGAGGTCAGTGGTGCTGGGCTGAAATTGATGAAAGGGCAGCAGTCCGGCTGGGTTTATTCAGGCACCGCTACACCGGTTGACACTACAATGTACAAGGTAATTCTCCATAAGGGTGCCGCGCTCAATCCGTCTCTGTTTTTTCCCGGTGTCGCTTTTATCAGCGTTACATATTTATCGGAAACCTGGGAGACGCTGGCAGCATATGGGGCGAGTCGAACGATCGCCTGTCTCTCGCTGGATACTGATTCGCAGCCTCCGATTCCATCTTGCACCACGCCGGGTTCCTATAGTGTCTGGAACTTTTCCGATTCTGGCAATAGATTCAAAACCACTGGTTCGGCTACTAACGGGGTTACACTCGACTATTGGGGCAGTACGGTGGCAGGCAAGACCGTTTTCAACAGTTCCGCCGGTTTTTCCCTGCCGTCCTTGCCTGACGGACCGGCTCCCGGCGTTATGAAATTCCCGAAGACCGCCTCCAGCGAAGGTTATCTGCTTACTCACAACACTCCTCCCAACGGCGCTTACTCCTCCAACGGACTGGTTTCCAATTACACAGTGGTTATGGATCTGCTCTGGCCAACGGCCAGTATCAATTTATATCGCGCCTTGCTGCAAACATCGGCGACCAATGCAGATGATGCCGACTGGTTCGTGGGGAACAACAATGATATCGGCATAAGTTCTTACTTCGGTTCGCTAAATGCCAATCAGTGGTACAGAATCGCTCTTGTTGCCAGAGCAGCGCCGACCGACGGAACTCTGCAATTCTTTGTAGATGGTCAGTTTGTGGGTGAAGTTTCTAATGCTGATGTGCGTTGGGCTTTGGGACCGACCGCCCTCTTATTTGCTGACAATAATGACGAAACACAACAGGGCTATCTGGCGGGCGCTCTGTTCGCGGGTTATGCCATGACCAAAGCGGAGGTCTTGGGACTGGGCAAAGCTTCGATCGATCTACCACCTGTTATAAACGGCACCTGCGGTAGTGCAAACGGCGGCACATTCAACTTCCCGCCTACTGCCAACCTCTGCAGCACCGGCACAGCCTCTGCCATGCCGACCGGTAACGTGCCATGGACCTGGATATGCAACGGCAGCAACGGCGGAACAAGCAGCCCGACTTGCTCGGCAAAATCCACCCAAAGCATCACCATTACAACACCAGCCCCTGCAACGGCAGTCATAGGCAGCCAATTTTCGGTGGCCGCAACAGTAAAATCCGGGCAGACAGTAACTTACAGCAGTGGCAGTACAGGGATCTGTACCAACAATAATGCCACTTTCACCATGATCGCCACCAGCGGTATCTGCGTAGTTCAATACAATCAGACCGGTAACGCCAACTATACTGCCGCACCACAGTTGACCAGCAACACAACCGCAACCAAAATCACCCCTGTCATCACCTGGTCGAACCCCGCCGACATAACCTACGGCACCGCTTTAAGCACAACAACTCACCTGAACGCCACCTCCGGCGGAGTAGCCGGTACATTCATTTATACGCCTGCATCCGGCGCGATACTGAATGCCGGAAATACGCAAACACTATCAGTAACATTTACCCCAACCGATACTGCCAACTACAGCACCCCTGCAGCAAAAACCGTAACAATCAATGTAATTCCTGCGCCCATCCTTGGCGTATGCGGTACTTCCAACAACCAGTCCTTCACAATAGTCCCAACTATCAACTTATGCTTGTCAGGAACAGCAACCACAATAACCGGTACTGGTCCGTGGAGCTGGACATGCGACGGAGCAAACGGTGGATCAACGGCAAGCTGCTTTGCAACCAAGTCAGCACCCACCAAACCCGGTGACTGCGATGCCAACGGCACCGTAACCATCGCCGAGGTACAAAGTGCTATCAACATGTTCTTGGGGTTGAAAGCGGTAGAATCCTGCGTGGATATTGACAGCAGTAATAGCGTCTCTATTGCCGAGGTGCAGAAGGTGATCAACTCATTCCTCGGCTTGTAGCCTCAACGTAGACATAAGAAGTCACTCTCAAATCCCCTCGGCACTCAGCCTTGGGGGCTTTTTTTTGCCCATAAACTACCAACACCACATATTCGGTGAGATCAAGAACAAGATATAGGTGGCAATAGCGCAGTTGCCAGCACCAATAGATTCGAAGGCAAGGTAGAGATTCTGGCAGACGTGACCGGCATCAAGTGCGATAACTTTGTATGACGCTATGGTTACCCGTTCAATAACTTTACAGTTGCCCGTCCATCGGCATAATAGTCAATAATGTTCATGCAACCAAAGTTCTGTTCGATATTAAACATGCCCGTCAGAGGAGCGCCGATAGCATTAAGAAGCACAATGCGATTGACTCCTCCATGTGCAACAACCAGTACCTCCTCACCTTTATGGCGTTCCACAATTTGAGTGATAACCGGCATGACACGCGCTTCCACGTCCAACAGGCTTTCCCCCTGCGGCACCCGGTAGTTAACCAGATCGGCCAGCCGTGCACGCCAACCGTCCGGCCACCTGGTTTTGATCTCCTGCCAGGTCAATCCTTCCCAGACGCCAATATTCAGCTCGCGCAGTTCACAATGGGGGGTTGGCTTGATACCGACTGCTTGACAGATTATAGCTGCGCCGGTTGTGCAGCGGGTAAGATCACTCGTATAACAGGCAGCAATCTGTTTCTCGGCCAGGCGCTCTTTCATTAGATGATACTGCTCAACTCCGAGCTCTGTCAGGGCAACGTCGGTCTGACCATTATAACGCGGTTGTTCAAAACCGGCCACCTGTCCGTGGCGAATGAGGTAGATGCGGGTGTGTGGTGTCATGAGGTGATTTCACTCCTGTATTGAGTGGTAAGCCTGGTAAGCCAGAACTCTTGGAAGAATTCACGGACTGGTCGAGTGTTCCCTTTGGCCACTTCAACTTCAGGAGCGGTGAGCAGACGAGCCATGTTGACAGCCTGGATGTCTTCAGGAGGAAAAATTTTCATTGTTTTCTCCAATTTTTAGCAGCAGCTTTTAACCTAGAAACGGCAGTTCGAATAACACGGAGCAACGGAGCAACAGAGAAATCAATATACTTTATGAGGTCTAATATTGAGCTTTTAGTAGGCCGGTTCAAGCGAAGCGGAACCGGAGTTTTCTGCCATCGCCAGCATTGCTGCCGGGTGCGCTACGCTTGAACCGGCCTACAACTGCAAATACTCAATATCATGCCGTGCAAAGTATATCTGTACATGAGAAACTGCATTCTCCATAAAGGTGAGTCTCAAAAAGGCTTTTTCAAGAAGATTCTCCTTAGTTTTTACTCCGTTGCTCCGTTGCTCCGTGTTTAAAATGCTTTTTTTTAGGTTTATTGCGGCATTGCCGCAATAACTATCAACACCAGAATTTCATTGAGCTCGCTGAGGCAGCCGATGGTATCGCCGGTAAGGCCGCCAAGTTTGTGCTGAAAAAACATCCGCCCTGAAATAGTGAGCACGCAGACCGCAGCCAGAGCGATTATTCCCTTGAACTGGAGCAGGTAATAACCGACGGTTGCAACCGTGGTAAAGGCGAGTAGAAGTGTTATTTTGCCGGAACCCGCGACAAAAGCGGCTCCCAGTCCATCCTGCCTGGCATGACTGGCACCTGTCAAGGTCAATACCTGCCCAAAACGGGCCAGAGCGGGAAAGAGCAATAATGCCAGCCATTTAAGCTCCAGCGGGACAGCTACCAGCGCCTGCCATTTGAGCAGCAGTCCCAGAACCAGTCCCACCGCGCCGATAGCCCCCACCTGGGAATCCTTCATAATTGCCAGAAAACGTTCCCTGCTACCTCGCGCCGCTAAACCGTCACAGACATCCGCCAGGCCATCAAGGTGCAGAGCACCGGTAATCAGAGTCAACAGAGTTATCAGCAAGGCATCAGAGAGAGGACGCGCAAGCCAGGGAGAAATCAGGACGTCGGCAGCCAGCAACACTCCTCCGATGACAAAGCCAACAGCCGGAAAAAATGCGGTGGAACGCCCCAAATCCTCCTTGTCGCAACGTACAGCGAAGGGAAGCGGGATAATAGTCAGAAATTGAAAAGCAATCAGTAATAGGCGCATATCATATCCGATCGCCCACTTTTACCCACGCGCCACCCCAGCCTGCTCGAAGGTCGCCATCTCTTTCAGAACCTTTACCCCGGCCTCAATCAGCGTCATGGCAAGCGCTGCGCCGGTTCCTTCACCCAGACGAAGTTTGAGATCGAGGATCGGTTCAACACCTATCCGCGCCAGCATGAAACTATGGCCTATTTCGACCGACTGATGGGCGGCAAATATATAATCCCTCACATCCGGATGAAGCTCTGCAGCGATCAAAGCACCGGCAGTGGAAATAAAGCCGTCTATTACAACCGGAATCGAATTGGCCGCACATCCCAGTACCAGACCGGCTATAGCCGCAATTTCCAGTCCGCCGACTTTGGTCAGGACGTCCAGTGGATCATCCGGATCAGGTTTATTGTGCGCCAGGCCCCGTTCGATGACACATATTTTGTTGGCAAGCGCCACGTCGCCGATGCCAGCACCCCGATGGGTAACTTCGGCCACCGATTTACCGGAAATAGCCGCGATTATAGCTGACGATGGCGTAGTATTACCGATGCCCATCTCACCGGTGCCGACCAGCCCTACCCCTTCGGCGCGACAACGTTCGGCAAGCTCGATACCGACTGCCATTGCCGCAGTTGTTTCCTCACGGGTCATGGCCGGGCCTTTGGTAAAGTTTTTTGTGCCACGGGCAACTTTTTTGTTGATAAGTCCAACCGTATCTTTAAAATCATAATCGACGCCGACATCAACAACACGTACATCCGCGCCGACATGGCGAGCCAGCACATTTATCCCGGCACCGCCGGAGAGAAAGTTTAACACCATTTGCGAAGTAACTTCCCTGGGAAACAGTGATACTCCCTCTTCCGTTACTCCATGGTCGCCGGCAAAGGTAAAGATGACCTTCTTTGAAACATCCGGTTCAGGATTGCCGCTTATAGCAACGATACGCCGGGCAAATTCCTCAAGCCTCCCCAAAGAGCCCTGTGGCTTCGTCTTGATGTCTAATCGAGTTTGCGCCTGCTGAAGCAGTTCCTCGCTGACCGGTTTGATACGTGAAAGAGTCTCTTTAATTATGTCCATGTAACGCTCCTTTATAACTGATTTATTTCAATTTCAACGGAATCCCGCTGATAACAACATGTACCTCATCTGCTGCCGCTGCCAAGAGCTGATTCGTGATTCCTGCGATATCCCGAAACAAGCGCGCCAGCCGATTATCCGGCACGATCCCCTGCCCTACCTCATTGCTGACCATAATCACCGGAGTCACCATACTATGCAGCGTACTTTTCAAACCCTGAACATCCTCGTGAATCAGTTCTTCACAATCTCTCCCATCGTCTTTATATGTAAATAACAGATTGGAAAGCCACAGCGTGACGCAATCAACCAGAATCGCTTGATACTTGCCATCACCCCGTTTCAGCGCCTGTGCAAGATGAATCGGCTCTTCGATCAAATGCCACTCTGAACCACGACGCTCGCGGTGCAGTCTGACACGCTCGTTCATCTCCTCATCAACTGTTTGAGCTGTCGCCAGATACCCGAGTGGTTCTCCGAACGCTAACGCCAGTTTTTCAGCGAAACTGCTTTTACCGCTCCGCGCACCGCCGGTAACAAAAATAATATGTGCCACAATAAACCTCCAAAATAAAAAGCCCCTGTCCTTTAAATGGGCAGAGGCTCGAAAACCATGAAATAAGATGCGCTCAGGCTTCGGCTCCTCGTTCCACGGAGGTCCCAAAACATAAACGGAGTGGCAGGTTTCCTGGCTTCAGGGTCATCTTACTAGCCGCGCCTTCCCGGAAAAATCCAGTGGCATTATTGCGGTGTTCATCGCCTGTTACAGTTGCGGGACAGCGAGGGGATCACACCCTCTTCCCTTTTACCCGAGGTCTCGCGACCGTCGGCACCAAAACCGTGTGGTGAAACAATTGAGAAGGTTTGTAGCAGAGAGTGGAGGAGGAAGTCAAAGGGAAAACGAAAAACCGACCGGAAAAACCGATAGGAGAGACCGGAGGGTCTGGGCGGGAAAGTGACTGAGACAAATACCAGATACTTTCTCAGGTTTCAGGCAATTTGAGAACTACTTATTTGAGACCTCACTTTTGAGGAAATCGACGAAGGCCATATTAATCTGCTGTTAATTCATTTTATCTGTATCGTATCAGCTAGGCAAACCGTGGTTTTAGTTGACCACTTCTCAAGCACTGCCGACAGCTCATCTCTCTTCACAGGCTTGGTCAGATAGTCGTCCATTCCAGCTTCAATGCAGATTTCACGATCCCCTTTCATGGCGTTGGCGGTCATGGCGATGATCGGAACCTTGTGGTTCAATACTTTGGATTCCGAGTCGCGGATTACGGCGGTCGCTTGAAAACCATCCATCTCCGGCATCTGACAGTCCATGAGTACAACATCGTAGTTTATCATCTCCAGCGCCCGCACAGCCTCAAGCCCATTCGCAACCACATCAGCCTTGTAGCCGATTTTGCCGAGGATACTTTGCGCCACCTTCTGGTTCATGATGTTATCCTCTGCCAATAAGATCCGGATCCCGCGCTTGGAGGCCTCGGCAACGGTGTGCTTGGTGACAATTCCCTTTGAAACATTTGAAGATGTCTGATTTGCCCTTCCGAGAGCAATAGCGATGCAGCCGTGAAGCTGATCCTGCCTCACCGGTTTTGGCAAATACCCGACGAAACCGATCTGCTGTAGGAGGGCAACGTCACCACGCTGGGCGAGGGAGGTCACCATAATCATAAGAGTTGATTCAACTAGAGGATCAGCCTTGATTCGACGGCCAAGTTCGCTGCCATCCATACCTGGCATCTCCTGATCCAGAAGGGCGACACGGAAAGGATTTCCCTGCAGGGCAGCTTCGCGCAGGAGCGCCAAACCTTTCTCAGCGTCAGAAGCAGTTTCGTTGGGACAGCCCCAATGTTTGAGCAGCGCAATCATCAACAGGCGGTTGGTTAAATTGTCGTCAACGATCAGAATCTTTGTCCCGGATATTTCGGTGCGCTTCAAAACCTCCGGGACTTCGTGAACCTCGGAAGACTGCCTAGCGAATCTAGAAGTAAACCAGAAGGTGGAACCTTTCCCCTCCTCACTGATGATGCCGATCTTGCCACCCATAAGTTCGGTTAACTGTTTGCATATCGCTAGTCCAAGACCTGTCCCACCGTATTTGCGTGTGGTAGAGCCATCAACCTGTGTAAAAGGGGAAAACAGAGCATCAATTCTGTTAGCCGGTATCCCGATGCCGGTATCCTTGATATCAAACTTTACGACAACGAACTCTTCGCCTTCCGAATCAACCCGCGCGGAAATTACAATTTCACCCTGATGCGTAAACTTGACGGAGTTGCCCACCAGGTTGGTGATTATCTGACGGAGCCTTCCCGGGTCACCCGTCAGGTAGTGTGGAACTTCAGGATCGATATGGCATATCAACTCAATACCTTTTTGTGATGCGCGTATTGCCAACATTTCAGCGGTATCTTCAAGCGTTGTTCTTAGGTCGAAATCGATCGCCTCCATATCCAGCTTGCCGGCCTCGATTTTAGAAAAGTCCAAAATATCATTGATCAGAGCCAGCAGATTCTCGCCGCTTGCATTGACAATTTTAGCATATCCACGCTGTTCTTCGTCCAGGTCGGTATCCAGTAAAAGGCCGGACATGCCGATGACGCCATTCATAGGTGTGCGAATCTCGTGGCTCATGGTGGCAAGGAACTGGCTCTTGGCGATATTGGCAGCCTCAGCAAGCTCCTTGCTGGATGTCAGTTGTTCAAAGAGCTCTTTTTTTTCAGTAATATTTTCTTTGACAGCCAGAAAATTAGACGTGTTTCCGCATTCATCTTTAATTGGCGAAATCAAGGTTTGTTCCCAGAACAATTTGCCGTCCTTAGCCTTGTTTAAAAATTCTCCATTCCATGTATTACCAGACAGAATGGTTGCCCATAATTCTTTATACTCGATGTTCAAGTTTTTATTTGTTGACAATCACTGATGTTGTTCTCCAACCAATTTCAAGCAAGTATCGCATGGCGAGCCAGTGAAGGTGTTGCATCCATACGACCGAGATCACGACCGCTCATATGCTTTTTG
>CAIMXI010000272.1 GCA_903845365.1 uncultured Geobacteraceae bacterium
AATAACATTGTGGATATTCAATTATATGTTTATGGTAGGCCTAACGTTGAAGTAAGGCAACTATAATGATTCCAGCAAGTTAGGATGGGCATCTCAAAATAAAGGTCGCCAAATGCTATACGTGGGAATCCAGGCTAGCGGAGATGGATTTATGACAAGATCTGACTTGATAGAAAAACTTGCCATTGAGACGGGTACCAGCATTACCGTAGCCGAAGCGATAGTGCAGGAAGTATTCAGCAGTATGGCTGATAGCTTAATCGCTGGTGGCAGAATTGAGGTCAGAGGTTTCGGCGTCTTTGAGATTCGTGAGTATGAAGGCCGTTCTGGAAGAAATCCAAAGACAGGCGAAATAGTTTCTGTTACTCCCAAGAAATTACCGTTCTTCAAAGTCGGTAAAGATCTGAAGGAGCGCATACTGGATAGCGGAAAGTAATCTTGGTGTACCTGCATCGTATCCTGTGTGAGTGGTAGCGAGTGGTAGGGTTTACCTGAGTGATAAAGTGCGGGAATGTGCTGTTCATTGATTTTAGGGCTGTACATGGTAGGTCTCCTTTTTTAGTAACCGCAGTTGTGGCATTTGGTCTCAATACGACCGCTGCCAAGTGAATAGATGATTAGAGTATTTGCCAGGTTGTGTCCGATAGTGCAGTGATGACCGCAGTCCAACTTCACCTTTGTGCCGTTTTGTAATTTGCTCAGGTCGTCAATAGATCTGATTACAGTCGCCGGTTTGTTCTTATATTTATCTGTCACTGGTTCCCCCTTTGATAAGATAATAGGGAGCTATTTGACGGCTCCCTTGTGGGTAAAATGAGAAAGGCAGACCGCAATGATCTGCCCGTATTTAACCTGTTTTTTCGTTAGTAGCTGAAATAGTGCCTATTTTTTAGAATCGGGTGCTACCCTCATTTTCTAATAGAAAAATACGACATCGAAAATATCTATTGACACGGAAAATCAGGTACTTAGATGCCGTGGTTATTCGCTGTGCAAACCGATAAAGCACTGGAAATCATGTCACATTTATGAAACATATCCACAGCATCCACAGGGTTATCCACAATTTTTGTGGAAAGATTACCCTGCTTGAAATACCAGTTACTTAGCCGTTAATGCGCTGACTGGATCTGGAAATTAGATTAAAAATTGCCTGAAATTTTATTGTCGTCATAGCATCCTCCACTTTGGTTAGCAGTTAATGTATACGTGCTGCCTGATGCGGTAATCCAAGTTCCCGCTTTACATCACTGAGGGGCTTAACCTGCCAGTATAAATCAAGCTCAACACCTGCTCGGCCTAGCTCTTCAATGTCGATATAACCTAGCTCGGCCATTTCCCTGTCTCCGTTCAGGCAAACAAAACCGAACGCCTGGAGCTGATCTTCCTCGCAATCGCGCTCGGTAATCCACCAGTCGGAGCCGCTGCTGAAGTAATGAAGGAAGACAAGCGCCTTGTCCCCCTGACCGTCTGTCTCGTAAGTTTTCGGCATGGTCGAAATTGTTTCCGTTACCGCTGCTAGGTGGTCAAGTATCGTGTTGTCTCCGTCTTCCGCGTCTATGTGCAGCTCCATCATAAAGTCAAGCTGCGGTTTGCCGATAAAATGGGTGATTAGTTTCGGTGTCATTGTGTAGCCTCCTTGTTTTTGGGTTGTATGAAAATGAAGAGGGCGAAAGATTATCTCTCCCGCCCCCACAGTTACCTTTTTGTGAAGCACACAAAGCATGCACCGTCTCCATCGTCAACGGTATATGCTTGGCACTCTTCGCACCAATAATACATTTGCCAGTAATTGCTCATGGAGTCACCCTCCTCAGTCGGTTGGTGTCGGTGTCAATTGTGTAGCCATTAGTTTCCAGAATTGCCCACAAGCGGCGCATGATGTGATGCAAGTCCTGAGCATCTGAGTAACCAATATTGTATTCGACAATTGTACCGGTAACATTTTCAATACTTCTGATAGCTCCAGCCACTGCCAGTAATACTTTACGGTCAATGTGCCCGTCAGGTGAATGTAGTAAACTCATGGAGTCACCTCATTCCCGTTATCAAGCATGGAATCCACAAAAGCATTTGCCACCGCTCCATACTCCTGAAGCGTTATATCTCCCATGCTCTTGGTATTATTCTCATATTCACCATGCCGCTCATGTAGCAGGTCATCCAGTTTCAGTAAGTCCAGCTCGATCTTGCCGGTAAATTTCATCAGAAATGTGTCAAGGTACTTGTGGCCGTCTTTGATCAGAAACAGTTTGTTCATCTGTTTCGTAAATTCAGGGATTGATATTGGTCGTTTCATTTGAACCTCCAGTCCTGGATAAATTTTGAAATCTGTTGATGAATTGCTGCGCTTCGGCTTTGCTCTTTACATGGTGCCTCAACGCTCATCAGAATTGACCCTTTTTTGCTCATGAAAATTGACCCACGCGTTGCGCAGTCAATTGCGCGCGCAATGTGTGATTTCGGGTGGAATGAAGAGACCCGGGATTCCGTGCACAGTGGTAAGAAACGCTGC
>CAIMXI010000273.1 GCA_903845365.1 uncultured Geobacteraceae bacterium
CCATTGCAGACGCTGTACTCGATCGACTGGTCCACAATGCACATCAAATTACATTTTCAATGAAAGGAGATTCTATGCGGAAACTGCTATCAAAAAAGACCTGAATTGGACACCTGAAACCAAGGCTCACGACAGGAAGAATTGGAGAGAAACAGTGTCCAGTAATTTTCGGATTCACTGTCCAGTCAAAACCGGATTCACTGTCCAGAAAAAACGGATTGCGCATTACTGACACTCCTTACTTCAGGTCAGGGTGTAAGCTAACACTGCCATGGCCATTCTGGCCTTTCTGGAAGGATAACCATCCATACTCATCGAGTACCAGTAATGCTGCCTTGGTCTCCTCTGGAGACTTCAGGAACTTCCATCCGTTGCGGTAAATATCCCGTGGAGAACATCCGTCTTTAACATCCCCTTTACGAATGTGATCGAGCAAAATACTTGCTGAGAGCATGTCAGACTGTTCGTTCAGCGAGTACACTCGGTTTGCATGTGCTTCCAAGTAAGTACACCACTCTATGGCCATCTGCACCGCCTGTGCTGATACTGCTCCAGGCTCACCAATAGGGTTACTGCCTGCCATCTCAATAAGATGGAATATCAATGCCAGGGAGGGCATGAGACTTCTGTATTTAGCAAGGTGTGATTCCAATGGAGTGCCTTCCAAGTCCTCACCCCTGAGACGCTGCTCCAGGTTTGTAATCCACGAATCGAACAGCTTCTGTGCAGCAGGAGACAGATTCAGTCCTGGGATACCACTCTTGCTCTTGAGATCAGTCCATTCCTGATTTCGTATTGATTCAAGCCACCTGAATATTCCCAGCGCAGAGTCAACAGCAGCCTTATCTGGTACACGGTCAATGTGTGTATAGCCCTTGAGAGGGTCTGGCCATATCAATATTTGGAATCTCTGAAGTAGACCGTCATTACCAGCACGATTGCGGATAACCTCAAACACATATTCCTGTAGTCTCCCTGGGACAATGCCGCCGAATACTGACAGACACATTCCAGGGATGGTAACGGTGCCTCGCCCGATTCTGTCGAAGGTATAGCTACCCGTACCGTTCCATCCTTCCAGATAGAATGCTCTGTCTCCCTCTCGTCCAGCTTTTTCCAGAGTTAGGAACCATCCTACTAGCTCATCTCTGACGTTCAGAAGCCCGACAGGATTCTCTTGGAGTAACTCTCCGATCTTTTCGATGGTCCCATCTTGGGTAAAATATCTGCGCTGAACAGGCTTGGATAATTCTCCTGTAAGCAGTTCGCTGGAGTCAGGGGTGTATCCCTGCGTAATCTGTTTCTTCAGCAGGTTCTTTTTGTGCTCCACTTTCGTCTTGTGCATGAATACATCAACCTCATGCTTCTCCAGTTCTTGTTTGAATTCTTTTTGCGCCTCATCAGCCAGGATACTTAAAGCGAACTGACCCTCCGCTATGGTAGGACTCTTCTTCTGTCCTGGGGGATTGATGAAGCCACCCCAGATATTGGCGACAACCAGCCAATCATCAAACTTTTTCGGGAATATTCCACATGCTCTGCCTATGAGTGACCCAGCAGCGACTATCGCTGATACCGCTATTCCGTCTATCCGTACCTGCATCCGCTCCGCTGCATCTACAATCCATGCTCTGAATCCCTCGGGAATCATCTTTGGAGTGAGTGCAGGTACTGATGGGAGTTTCATGGGCAGGTCAACAGGGTTTCCCCAGACGATGGTTCCAATCTCCTGTCGCTTCTTCAGTTCCCGCTGATAAATGCTGTTGGTTGAAGAAACAACTTCATTCTGTGGCAGTGGCGGTTTATTGGTAAGGTTCCAGGTCATTGCCTTCTCCTGGATAGGTTCAATGGCCAGTATCAGCATTTCCTTAAACCAAAAACCCAGTAGACGTACTAATGCCGCCTGTCGTCTACCCTCGCTGAATCCACCTTTTTCAAGCTCCTCATAGGGTATCTTTTCGAACTGGAGTTTTTCCTTGACCAATGAAGGTAGCGGCGCAAACGGTACTTCACCAATACAATGCCCGTCCAACCACGCATATATGAACCCCGTAGGGTGGACACTGGGTGGTGCGACTACATAGCCGCCATCGGATTTAACATCGAGTCCGATAATCCCGCTGAAATTGTGGTAATTGGAGATACCCTCTTCGTATTTGAAGTAGAGGTGGTATCCATTGGCAGTTTCGACAATGGGAGTCTGGGGGAGGCCATCAGGAAAAAGTTGTTCCAGTAATTCTTTCTTATCGAGGTCAAGTACGATAACTCCTGAGACCTTGCCACACACAATGCCGATATTGCTCTTGCTGTGAAACCTCTTTTTACACTCTTCAAGCGTCATGGGTATGGTTTGATATGTCTTCCATCCACCCATATCAGGAGACTTTGCCATTGGTTTGATGGTGATTACCGACAGCATGAACTGCGTCAGATAATAGATTGCCGTTTCAACTACAGATGTGATATATTGCTTCATAAATAAGTACCTTTCTTTAATGAACCCTCTGCATGATTGGACCCTCGCAGGGGTTTTGTCGTTTTAAGTGTGAATGAATACTCCCGCCTCAGTGCCTTTTTGTTTCCTCCTTTCTTTTATAGAGATTTTGTTTCTAATACATGAACGACGTGCAACTGAGTCAATTTTGGATTTTTTTGACGTTTGCCACCCCTGACTAATTCAGGTAGCTGTGTCTTATTTTGGGGATAGATCAGGTGTTATCCATCCATTTTCATAAGGTCAAGTATTGAAGTCTCCAGCCAACATGTGACACGTGGCCCCAGGTGGATCGGCTTGGGGAACCTACCCGTGGCACATCCTGCCCACCAAGTGCTCTTGGATACTGGAATAAGTTCCAGTACCTGTTTTAGCCTTAACAACCGTTCCTGCTGCTCTTCTCGTTTTTCTCGAATCTGCACTACCATTACGACCTCCTACTGGCAGCAACAAAAAAGCCTGTGCCGATACAATCCCATAACCAATAAATGGTCACAGTCTTGTATTCAGCACAGGCATTCGAGTAGTCCAGCAAAAGCTTCTTTGAGGGGTCGTTCCTGTCGCTTTAATTTTAGTTGTCAACCCCCATAGGCCATCACTGGAACATCTTTGGAAGGGTGGGGTTTGAATTGACCCTTTTTAGGTCAAATTGAAATTTGTCAAAAGTCCCTCTCTATAACCAAGCTCTATAGTACCAGAGTATTTAGTGTCTATTCCTGGGAAGATCTCTAGCAAAATCGGCATTACGTCTTCCCTGAACAGCTTCTTCGCTCTTACCAATAATTGCGCTGAATATTTCTCGCTCAACTCACATTTGTCTGAAGGTATCTCCCTCATACGGAGGCCACCTTGGTGGATATTCAATGGTACCAGACCGTTAAATGGTAAAATCTCAACTGGTTCTGACTTGGGCACAGATACACGCTCAATCTGCTCAGTATATTTACCACCATGTAACAAAGTCATGTTGATAGCAGGTACGCCAGCTGCAATCAGCCCAATATACTGCAAATTAGCCCAGCTGGAAGGTCTTAACGATTTGAGGGTTTCAGAGTTCATAATTATAATGATACCTCCAAGGACAGGATTTAGCAAAAACACGTCTTCACTTTTGAACACACTAGCATGGACAAAGTAGGATGTCAATAAAATATTTAACTATATCAATGACTTATTCTTGACAATCCAATAAACCTATGGGTAACTTTTTTCATCAAGCGGACAATGGCTATTTTATGAGGCATAACCCAGTGATTGTTTATTGATATAAAAATGAGGTTACTTGAGAGGTTACTTAAACAAAAAGCCACTCACAGTAAATGCTGTAAGTGGCTGAATTGTTTGGTCGGTGAGACTGGAATCGAACCAGCGACCCCCTGCTCCCAAGTTTTATAATACCGCCCAAATACTTAATCCAGCATTGTCCAAGTTAATCCCGCAATATGATGTAATCTATTGACTAAACTAATATTTTACTATATTATTTGTCCTACATAATCCAAGTTAATCGCTCTGTAGCCAACATAAAAGAGGTTACCTAAAGGTTACCTGAAATTTTAACTTCGACACGCTGTCAAAAAGGAAGAAAGCCATGGGAACAGCAAAATTCACTGACTACATGATAAAAAATCTGAAACCAAAGGATAAGAAATATTACCAGCGTGAGGCTCATGGTTTTGCAATATGTGTGTATCCCAGCGGAATAAAGTCCTTCTTTTTCATCTATACCCTTGATGGCAAGCGAAATTCAATGGCGTTGGGTAGCTACCCAGAAACGACCTTGAGCATGGCTCGTGAAGCGTATGGTACTGCCTGGAAACTCTACAATGATGGTAAGAATCCCGCACTGCTGCTAGAAGAAGCAAAAGAGGTGAGAAGGCAAGCTCCTATTGTGGCTGACCTCATAGACGAATACCTGGAGCGATACGCAAAGATATTCAAGAAGACCTGGGCTGAAGATGAGCGGATTCTCTTCAGAGAGGTTTTGCCAGTATGGGGCAAACGAAAACTTGCCGATATTAAGAAGCGTGACATCAATCTTCTTCTGGAAGGCATAGTTGACCGTGGCACCCCAGGCATGGCTAACAACACTTTCAAGATTATTCGCAAGATGATGAATTATGCTGTAGAAAAGGATATTCTTCCCTACTCCCCAGCTTTTGGAGTAAAGCTCCCAGCCCCTCAAAACACAAGAGAGCGAGTATTATCCCAAGAAGAAATCAAAGTCCTCTGGAAAAGCTTGGAATCGGCCTCTATGGAAAAAGTAACCATGAAAGCATTGAAACTTGTTCTTGTCACTGCACAGCGTTCTGGTGAGGTTGTCGGATTACACACAAGCGAGATAGATGGCAGATGGTGGACAATTCCATCAGAACGCTCAAAAAACGGAAAGGCTCATCGGGTGTATTTGACTGACAAGGCACTTGAACTGATTGGAGATACCAAGGAGAATCGTTATGTCTTCCCCTGCCCACATAAGGAGAAGGGAAAATCTATTCACCGCCATGCCTTGTCCAGGTCTGTAAAGAGAAACTTAGCATGGCCGCTTTTTAACAAAGATGGTAAGCCGCACCTCGATTCTGATGGCAACCAAGCGACTGAGAATCGGCTGGGAGTAGATTGCTTTACTCCTCATGACCTTCGCCGTACTGCTGCCACCTTCATGGCGCAACAAGGATTTATGGATGAGGTTATTGATGCTGTTCTGAATCACAGTAAGCAGGGTGTTATCAAGGTCTATAACCTGTACCGCTATTGCAAAGAGAAACAGCAAGCACTTGAGTCATGGGAAAGGATGCTGAATAACATTCTTTGAAGGGCTGACAGATAATTGCCAAAAGTTTGATACCACTAGAGGGTGTTAGCAGAGGCAACTTTATCGGGAGAAGTCGATCATATTGCTATCTGTTGGAATTTGAATTCCAAATATGGTATGGTTCAACTGTGTGGTATGGTTCGGTTCGGTGAGGTAAGGTGAGGTAATCTAAGGTGAGGTAATCTAAGGCGAGGGCAGTACACTGAAGTCATGTACTTCAGACTCACTTACCGAAAGGAGACTCACTATGAAAGGACCCATGAAACTGGATGATCCCTGTTACAAAGGTAGGATGGTATGCCGTGTTTGCGGCAGTGAACACTACGCTAGTATTCGGCCCATGTCGGGCGGAAAATTCTATCGTGGAAGCTGGCAATGCGTGAACGGTTGCAAGCTTGAAGACCTGAAGGCCAAGCAATAGGGTTTGCCAGTCACACAGAAGCCGCCAGGGTTATCCTTGGCGGTTTCACTACCCTAACATCTGGTGAGTTGCCATCATAAACTATGATCGCTAAAATACCCCCGATAAAAATTCTCTCCGCTGATCCAGTCATGAAAAAGCTGGTCGATTCTCACGATCCCCCCAGGATCGGAAAGAATCCTATTTTCTTTTCTCTGGTTCGTGCTGTCATCAGCCAGCAATTATCTGAAGCGGCAGCTTCTACTATCTTCAAGCATTTATCCGCCATTGCTGTAATTTCACCAGAAACTCTTTCAGTATTGGATGTGGACACCTTCAGGACGTGCGGAATCAGCTCCCAGAAGGCTCGTTACATAATCGGTATAGCTGAGGCTGCACTGAGCGGAGAACTGGAAAATATAGACAATTTGAGCGATGAAGATGCTATAAAGGCTCTGGTAAAGTTGAAGGGTGTTGGTCGCTGGACTGCCGAGATGATCCTGATCTTTGCCCTGGGTAGGGAAGATGTGTGGCCTTGTGATGATGCTGGTCTATTGCGGGTGGCTAAGCAACTTTTTGGCATCCAAGATGTAGCAGGCTTTATTGCCCTTGGCGAAAAATTCAGACCATACAGAACCAATGTAGCCTGGTATCTGTGGGCATCACTGGATAAACCTACTTGATCATTTCCGCTATTGGGCTATGATTTAAAGAACAATAGAAGTATTGTGTTTACCGATATTCCGGTTAAATATACATCAGCGTAGAACGTAAACGTGCTGCGCTACGGAAGATTACCAACCACATTCTTAAAACAGCCGGGGTTACTGAAGAGGATTTAGACAAATTGTAGCCAACTACCACACCATACGATAGTTGTATCCAACCTTCCTTATGAAACGGTCAAAGAATTCCCCCTTCGACCTCGCAAACATCAAACTATTGTAGAGATGATAAGGAACCCCGTAATATTGATACACGAAACCAGAATTGAATCCGATTTCAAGGGTCGAGGTCTCCTCGTCGAAACCGACAGAAGAAAGATTACTGGATGTAACTTGCTGTCTTTCCATTTTGCCCTCCAGTGATTTTCACTATGGAGGGAGAATATCATTAGTGTTATTACATTTCAAGGCCCTTACGGCTTGATATAAGCGTTCAATCCGATATGAGCAGCAGCTCGCTTTTTGATGGCAACGCAAGCAGGCTTAATGGTGTTTGCTAGAATCAAGGAATTACCTGGTTTTAGTTAACAGCAAGAAGCCGCTGTTAACTAAAACCAGGGCTTTTTTATTCAATCTATTTGTTTCTGAGCTCTGATATATGACGGAATTTTACATATTGTTTGCGTAACCGCATGAAAATACTAGGTCGTAATATCAATTATCGTGATTTTTTGCACGTTATTTGGGTGAAAGCAAAACATGCCATCATTTATCGTGCAACCAAGTATTTCAGTTAGTTATCGACGAGGCCCTTACTTAGCAAGCGTTGAATTGCAGGCTTCACACATCGATTATTGAGCTGAGTTTCAA
>CAIMXI010000274.1 GCA_903845365.1 uncultured Geobacteraceae bacterium
CCAGCAGCTCTTCCCTGGAATAGCCGAGCAGATTCTCCCCCGCTTTGTTTAGGCGAATAAAACGGAGCTCTTTGGTATCTTTCAAGAAAATCATATCCGGAATATTCTCGATAATCATATCAAGGAGGTTGCTGATTCTGTGCAGTTCTTCTTCCGCCTTTTTGCGCTCGGTCAGGTCGACGAACTGTATAAGAAGATGTCTCTCGCTATTAAGGTGTATTGACTGGATGCGGCAATCAACCCATACCTTCTTGCCAAACGTAGATATGACGTTAATCTCTTTCTGCTCCTGTGTATAATGTTCAAGTGCGCTCAGACACTCATCGAGCAATCCTGATCTTTGCCAGGAGCCAATGTTATGTATATTCTGGTTCAACAAGGATTCGCGCGATGTGCCAACTAGCTCGGCATACGCCTCATTTGCCAGAACACACTGACCGTTTGCAGCGTACACTCCCATCGGCAGGGGTGAATTGAGCAGAATGTTTTCGTTAAACTTATTCAGCTCCTTAAGTCGTTCTTCAGCCTGCTCACGTTTTTTGACCTCATTACGCAAGCGGAAATTCCAAAAGATAATCAGCAGTAGCAGGGCAACGGCACCAGTGCCATAACGCAGAACTGTTTTGGTATTAATACCCGTTTCGACACGCAGATTCGTCCAGTGGTCATTAATTCCTCTGCGTTCTTCTTCCGAAATTGAAGCCAGAACTTTTGTCAAGATGCTGTGCAGCTCCGGATGCTGCTTGCTGACAGCCATGCTCTGATGAGATAAAAACTCGGTCTGTCCTACAATACGAAGAGTCAACATACCTGTTTCCCTGATGGCGCGGCTTACCAGCAGGGCGTCCCCGATATATGCGTCTACTTCGCCGTTGGCAACCCGGCGCAGGGCGTCACGCACATTTTCTGCTTCCACCCGTTTGATATCAGGGTAATCACGGGCCAGTAAATCATGCAGAAAATAACCCTTTTCGATGGCGACGCGTTTACCACTCATATTTTTCAAGGCACCGACATAATCGGCATTTTCTCCGGTAACAATGACCGTGGGTGCAGAAAAAAACGGCGGCAAAAAGGTCAGGAATTGTGCACGTTGCGGTGTGTTTACCGCGCTGGACAGCATATCCAGTTCGCCCTGCTTCGCCATCTCCATAACCTCTGCCCATGACTTGTCCTTGACAACTCCAAGCTTGATGCCGAGGCGCTTCTCAACCAGAGCCATATAATCGGCCACAAGCCCCTTGTAATTCCCCGCTTTATCGATTGACTCATAAGGGGGGAAGTCACGGTCGATGCCGACTTTGAGCACCGGATGCCTGTTCAGCCAGGATTTTTCGGCATCGGTCATGTCAATTGCTGGCCCGGCATTGACAATTCCCTGGATATCATCGACATAGCGTCGTTTGATCTGAAGCCTCTCCTCTGTTGTGATCTGTCGCAACCCCTTATTGAGGATGCTGACCAGTTCCGGCCAGTCCTTGCGTATGGCAAAGACGGTATTGATATTTTCAGGCAATGCCATAACCGGCTTGAAATGCTGGATGCCATCTCTTTTTAACTGATATTCAGTAGTGAAGGCACCGATAAAACCGTCCACTTCGCCGGAGAGCACCGCATCAAATTTCTCCTTGATCGTCATCCTTGGAATGGCTGTCACACCGGGGTAGGACTCAAGCGCATTTTTTTCCCAGAGGTTGCCGTTTTGATAGATGATCCGCTTGTTGGGCAGATCGCCGGTCGACCGGAACTTCTCCGATGCATCTTTCCTGAAGTAAATGAACTTCCTGAAGGAGCAGTAAGGTTCAGTAATATTGGCGTAAACTTCTCGTTCCTTATTGAAGGATGCTGAAGAAAGCCCGTCGATGCCGCGATCTTTCAGCTTCTGATCCAGCTCTTTCCATTTGCCCAACTCAAAGGTGATACTGGTGCCAAGCATCGCATTCAGGCGCGCCACCGTATCGCCATCGACGCCTGAAAAGCTGCCGTCCGGATTGCGCAGGATCAGAGGTTCCCACTCCTTATCGACCCCAAGTACAATTTTAGGGTGCGCCTTGATCCAGGCGCGCTCCTGCGGCGTCAACGCAACGGGCGGTACGGCAACGGCCTGGGCGACCTTGATCAGACTGGTCATACTTATAAACAGAACCAGACAGATGATGAGACGGTTAATCATGTAGACACCTCTTGTTATTACAGATGAACATGTTCGATGCAGTACCTGCGCAAATGCTCTGCCATCTTGCGATCTTCATTGATGATATGCTCAAGAAACCAGCTTTGCAGCTCACTCTGCATTTCGCTGATCAACTCTCGCGTGATGATCTTCTGTCTCTTTAGTTTATTCACGTAATTGATGTAATAGGAATGCTCTTTAAGGTGCTCGTCAAAATTCTCGTAGCCGGTCTGTATCATAAGCTTCTCTTCCAGAGCAAAATGATCGAACACATAGTCAAACAGAAAATTTATCGTATCAGCGACCTGCACGCTGTTGGGCATATCCGAAGTATTCAGAACTTTTGAAATCCTGTTGATAAGCTCCTTGTGCTGAATGTCGATAATATCATTGCCGGTAACAAGTTCTTCCTTCCAGATTACTCGTGTTCCGTTCATAGTAGCTCCTTAATTGAATCAGTATTTTGATAGTCCGATTTCCGTATCCATTTCTTTAATACCGCCATCAGTCGCTCCGGTACTATCGGCTTTGCAACATGGTCATTCATCCCGGTATTCAGGCATTTCTGAATTTCATCAACCATGGCATGGGCTGTCATTGCTATAATCGGTAATTCTCTGTGCCGCTCATCCATACGGATCAGTCGCGTCGCTTCATAGCCGTCCATGACAGGCATTTGTAAATCCATGAGCACAGCATCATAATCAATATTCCTGTTGTTCAGTACCTCCACCGCCTCCTGCCCGTTAACCGCAATATGTACCTGCATGCCGGCTCTTTCAAGTATTTCGCGTGCCACCATCTGGTTGATATGGTGATCTTCCACCAATAATATCATCGCCCCGTTCAACTTTGTCACGGCAGTTCCTTTCCGTGGCCCTGCCATGACGTTGTGCAATTGTCCGCTGTTAGGCAGCGCCATTGCCTCAACAATTGTGTTGTAAATGGCAGAGGGTATCACAGGTTTTGTCAGGTAGCCCTGAATACCAACCTGTTCCGCTTTCTGTTTGATCTCTTCCCTGCCGAAGGCTGTCACCATCACGATAACCGGGATCTCTGAGAGGTTTTCATCGTGTCTGATCTTTGATGCCGTCTCAAGCCCGTCCATCCCCGGCATCTTCCAGTCCATGAGAACCACTCTGTATGGCTGATTATGGGCAGCCGCCCGCTCAAGCTCTAGGATGGCCCGCTCCCCTGATTCAACGGAAAATACATTGAATGAGCAAGCGGTCAGTGTTTCAACGAGAATCTCCCTGGCATTCGCATTATCATCAACAACCAGTACACGCATGCCAAGAATATCAACCGGAGGGAGAATGCAGCAGGGGGCACTTTCCGGTTGCAGCCCGAAACGGATTGTGAAGGTAAAGGTGCTGCCGATGCCGGGTACGCTCTCAACCTGCATCTCTCCGCCCATAATCTCCACAAGGTTCTTGCTGATAGCCAGTCCAAGTCCGGTGCCACCATATTTTCTCGTGGTGGAGCCGTCTGCCTGAGTGAAAGGCTGAAAAAGCTTCTGCAGCGTCTCTTCCGACATGCCGATGCCGGTATCTTGCACCATAAAACGGATATTCACCTCTTTCTCATCACCGCCTGCCACTTCCACGGCAACGATGATTTCCCCTTTTTCGGTGAACTTGATCGCATTGCTCATGAGGTTGATGAGTATCTGGCCCAGCCGTAGCGGATCACCTGTCAGGTTGAGGGGCAGATCGGGAGCGATCGAAAACATCACCTCCAGATTATGTTCCTCCGCCTGTGACGATACGATGGATCCCACATGATCCAGCACGTCGCTTAGTTTGAAGGGGACAGCTTCAATGTCCAGCTTGTGCGATTCTATCTTGGAGAAGTCGAGGATGTCGTTGATAACGCCTAGCAGGGAGTTGCCGGCGGAATGTATTTTGGTCAGATAATCGTGCTGTTTGGGATTCAGCCTGGTCTGCAGCAGCAGGTGGCTCAAACCGATAATGGCGTTCATCGGTGTTCTTATCTCATGGCTCATGTTGGCCAGAAA
>CAIMXI010000275.1 GCA_903845365.1 uncultured Geobacteraceae bacterium
CGGTGAGTAGATCCACATCCCGGACTTTAAGGTATAGTGTTTCAGAAACACGCAGCCCACAGCCATACAAGATGCGGAACAACAACGGCATGATCCAGTGGCGGTACGGAACTTCAGCGCAGTAATGACAAGAATCGACCTGTTTAAAAAACGCCGCAAGCTCATGGTTACTAAAGATGTATGGAATATATGCAGGGCCTTTTGGAATGATATTTTTGGGCAATACATATGCGTGAACTCCGATCTGGTTCATATACAGAGCCAGTTGCCGCATGATACCCAGTCTATGTTGCATAGTGGCATGCGCTTCATTTGGCCGTTTCTGACTCCATATCTGTACCAGCTCTTTGGACAAAACCGGTTCTGTACAACCATGCGCCAGGCAGAACTGGTCGAATTGGTAAAGTAGTCGTGGGCTGCAGTCATATTTATAACCGAGGGAATGTTTCTGGAGAATCATTCCATGGATAAACTCCTTGAGCGGACTGCTATATGCGAATTCGGTCATGACTGGAACACCTCCTCCGGATTCAGCGCACATTCACGCAGCATGTCTACGTTCACTTTGAGATAGACAGCCGTTGAATCAGAGCTGACGTGTCCCAATATGTCTGAAATGACGGACAAGGGAGTGTTTTCCTCAAGCAGCCTACTTGCCAGTGTGTGCCGCAGAGAATGCATGCCTTTCTTCTTTTGGGGGCAAATCGGGATTTTGGCTAATCTCATGTATTTGACCACGATTTGATGAAGATGGTCTTCATCCGAGAAGGGCTCTAGCGGGGCAAGGTGCCGTAAGAATACATATTGTGATTCAACTTTTGGTCGCCCGTTTTTGAGATAATCTATGATCGCCCAGCCAATATCAGGAAGAAGGGGCAGAGTGAGGGGTTTGGACGTTTTGGATTGAATTAATTCGATACGATTATTTTGCCACTTCAAGTTGTCCAGCTTCAGATGCTTGATATCTATTGTTCGGAGGCCCAAGCGTGCTACCAGAAGAATCATGGCATAATCCCTCTTCCCGGCGGGATTACCTCTGTCAATTATATCGAGCAATTTTGTGACATGCTCAGGGGGCCATACTGATGGGATTCGGTTTTGCTTTCTGGCCTTGATGGCCGGTACGCTTTTCGTGAGTTCTTGTGGATGAAATCCGCTGGTGTAAAGGTAGCCTAGAAAAGAACGCATCGCACAGAGCTGTAGTTCTACGGTCTTGTATGCGTACCCCAACAACGTATTGACGTAACCGGCGACATGAGTGGCAGCGATATCAGGGATATGCTTGATCTCTTGTGATTCCAAATAGCTCAGAAACTTTTCACTAATGGTTCTGTAGTGATTTTGCGTTACTTTAGAGTATTCCTTTTGCCGACAGTGATCCGCATAACGATGTAGCATTTCTCTGAATTCGTTATTTTGCAACAACTCTTTCTGTTTGTAGTATCGGCGCAGAATGCTTCTATGCTGTTGGAAATCGCCAAGCATTCGAACGACTCGGAGGACGTTAATGATTGATTGCGTAAGTTTTCCAGATTTTTCCAATTCGGAAAAATTGTACCGTTTGTCCAGAAAACGCAGCCCCAGATCTTCTGTAAAGTGATCGGCTCCGTTGCTTTCGCAAAAAGTGGAAATATGTCTCCACATTGAGCGATAGTATTTTATTGACTGGTCAGTGTAATGAAGGCGGTGTAGTTCTTTTTCCAACAGGGCGATTAACTCGAACAAAGGCAGGTCATTCATCGGCGTTCCTCCAAAATATGGTAGTGAGACTGGTTTCCAATCTCCCAGCATATTTTTGGTCGCCGTATTATCCGAAGTAAATTGAGAACATACTCAGGTATATTGGTCGCTTATGGCACTTA
>CAIMXI010000276.1 GCA_903845365.1 uncultured Geobacteraceae bacterium
CCGGAGTATCCTTGGTTATCTTTCTTGCCTGGGCAGAAAGTCATACCGATATGGCCACGGTTGCCTGGTAATGCGATTGTATCGATACGCAAAGGTGAATTTTCACTGGTAAGGGTTTTATTCATAAGTGGCTCCTCAATCAGTTTTTTAAATATATGCTTTCAATTGATGCTCCAGAGTTCGGTTAGCTCGGAGTTGCAGTGAAGGCAGACAGTAGATAGTTGTGCGTAAAGTAAACCACCAGCATGGAAGTCAGAGACCTCATGAATATGTTGTGAACTGGAGGCAGCAATCATTTTTCCGCAGTTTGGGCATCCTAAGCGCCAACCTGTCAGGTATTTATTCTCATCATAATCAACAATGTGGTCCCGATGCGGTTGTCCGGGCCAAGTGAATGCCAGCATGTATTATCCTCTCGATTGCTATTTGTAGTTCTTCAAGGTGCCCAACGATTATTCCGCCGTTTCAGGCTGCTGAAGTCGTTATTGCGGTAGACTGTAATAACCGTGTCGTCTTGTGCAGCGCATACGACCTGAAGCCCTTCGATACGGTCTGGTCGTAGGCCATCCATACGGCAGATTTCAGCCTCGTGGCGACCTAACGCATAGATTACTGCTCCTCGCACATGATAAGTCCGTCCATAACTCATCACGTTGGCGACATCATCCTGACTAATTCTCCGACTTCCCATTCTGGAGCTGGCATGATTGCTTAGTCGAGGTTTGGTGGTTTCAAACTCTTGATAGTAGGCTGCAGTTCCCATTGGTCACCCTCCTCGTGATTGTTATGGTTCCGATTATAAATGGTGACCTCCCCCATCTAGTGACCTAGGAGAATATTTATTTTTGTTTTTACAAAAAAAAACTGCAGCTATTAGCGATGAGCTAAAGCGTATATTCAATTCATACACGTACAACTATGGGGGTTTTATGCTCTAACGGCAGGAATTTGTTGAGGAAATGTTTATGCTGACTGGAATTGGGTATCAATATTTCATACAACTTGCGATGTATCTGAACTGAATTATGGGATTCATCGTCTGAAGAAAAATAAAATACTCTGCAAAACTAGCTAGTTACTAAATTAGTAATCTTATTAATGCAACTTGGCATCGGCAATGCAAATACACAAATACAAAAGCAATCAAATTCTAAACACTCAAAATAGGAGGATGTTATGAGAGCACTTATCACCACCATCATTGGAACCATCGCCCCAGCGACGGCATTTGCGGCAGCTAACGGATTAAGTGAAGATAACAGTGGGATTTTTGTCTGGGTATTCTTAGGATTCTGCGCCATGATAGTAGTAGCACAGGTAATACCGGCAGTATTGTTAATGACTGGTATGGTTAAAGGGGTTGTCTCAGTAGCAAGAAACGAAAAAGTAGCGGTAGCATCGAAAAGCTAATCAATAAGGGAGGTGAATACATGAACATAGCAGCAGCAACGTAAAGGCCACTTTTTGGGTGGCCTTTTCTGTTGCTAAAACGGAACTATTACAAGCTGACAACTGGCAATGGTGACTTCCAACCTGCAACCAATCTCTGCGGAAAACTTTCTGTTTTGATATTTATTTCACAAAATCAAACTTTTCGTCATTCCCTGTTGTCATTCCCTGTTTGACGGGGTTGGTTGGTTTGTGTATAATCGCACAACTTTTTGATTTTAATGAAAATTTAATGCGGAGGGATTATGGGCGACCAGCTTTATCTGGAGAGGTTTGTCTGGTTCGACCATGAAGCTCGTAAAGAGCGGTACCCCAATGCATACAAGCTCGGAAATCAATTTGAGATATCAGTAAAGACTGCCCAGCGCTCTATTGATCACTTTCGAGACCGCCTGCTTGCCCCATTAGAGTACGAAAAATCGCATAAAGGTTACTATTACACTGACCCTACCTTTCAGCTCCCGGTCATCCGCATATCAGAAGAAGAACTCCTAGCTTTGCTTATTTCTCGTAAACTTATTACTGAGGCATCAGCCGGTTCTTTGGCAGATGAATTAGGCACTGTCTCTCAAAGACTCGGTTCCCTGTTGTCAGCAAACCTACCTGGACGAGCTAAACCAGAAGATGCTTTCTCTTTCCGCTGGAAAAATATAAGTCCCACCGATCCACTGACTTTCAAAGTCGTTACCTCTGCTTTGCTACAGGGCAAACTACTCACCTTCTGCTACTACTCACCCACTGACAGCAATTGCACTATGCGAACTGTAGAACCGCATCATATGGTCAACTACATGGGCAACTGGCACCTGATTTCCTTCTGTCATCTGCGTAACGACTGGAGAGACTTTGTGCTGGGGCGGATAACGCTCTGCAGCGTCGAGAATACTTCCTTCAAGATCCGTTCAAAAGAAGAGTGGCAACCGCATCTTCAGAACACCTTCGGTATTTTCAGAAATCCGAAGAGTTTCGATGTAAAGCTGAGTTTCACGCCGGAACGGACACGCTGGATAAAGGGGGAAATTTGGCATGAGGCACAGACTGAGGTAGTCATGGATGATGGATCATTGGTTCGAACCATTCCAGCATCGCACGAAGCAGAGATAATGATGGAGATATTGAAGCATGGTTCACATGTTGAGGTATTAGAACCGGAGTGGTTGAAGGAGAAAGTAATCAAGGAAATGAAAAATGCAGTAAAAAAATATTCAAAGTAGGACGCTAGATGGGGGAGGTAGTCATTTAGAATGAGGCTAATCAAGGGGACCATAGGGAAATACTAGGCGCATGACATAGTTTATTGAGGTTTTTGTGTCTCGGGAACCGTAAATATAGGGATCTAGCAATAAGTAGATTTAGATTACGTTATCAACTCTAACCAGCCTCATTATTATTGCAGCCTGTTTTCAATTAAATTCTGCTTCAAAGTGAGTCCTTATGTATAAAACACTCTCAAAAAACCTTTCACGAGGCGGGCGAGAAACGAATATGTCAGAGGAAACTCGTATCGTTTTGGAGAGAAAAGACAGAAGAGTAGCAACTATTGCATCGTTACACCTTGGTAAGATATTTAAGGGGGTAGTACGGAAGAAAAATGACCATGGTTACGTTGTAGATATTGGAGAAGTAAGCGGGTCAGTATTGACAGACAATCTTCTTCAAATTGGGTCAAGCCATAGTTTTGAAGTAATTGAAATTTGCCTAAACAATAAAGGAAATACTTGTACTAAACTGGCTTTGATCGATGATAATTTTTTTCAATTACAGAAAAATAAGAGTCTAATAAACTCACAACAAGCTTTCGAGATCAAACCTTTTGCTAATCTAATGGATTTACTAAAAGAGCGTAAATAAACAAGAAATGTGATGCGAATGTCGGTCGTTGCTTCTGACAATGTGGATTTGTACTTCAACACCCGCTTGTACTGAATCGTTCATGTGACTTCAAACAAATGAAGGCGGTTTTATGGATTTTGGAACAAAAAGTGGTCAGGAATATGATGTCGTCTCAGGGATTAAAACGTTCCTTGGGCAGATGAGTGAAGGCGGAATAGATATTGCCGCTGCTATCATAAAAGAGTTGTTGCAGAATGCTGATGATGCTCAAGCGAAAAAAGTAACTATTGTTCTTGACGAACGAACTCCAAATTTTGATTTCCCCGATAATTTTCGTGTATTACAAAATCCAGCGCTATTAGTTGGGAATGATGCTCCTTTCAAATTACAAAATGAAGTGTCAGAAAATGGAAAGGATGATTTTTCTGCCATCCGTAGTGTAGCAAGTGGGCACAAGATCAGCCAGGCTACATCTACAGGTCGCTTTGGAATCGGATTTAACAGTGTCTATTTCATTACTGATACCCCAATAATTTTTTCCAGACGAGAAGTTCACCTATTTGATCTTCTTCACAAAATGTTTGATGCAAATGTAAATGGCTGGAAATTTCCCCTTGATGATTTCCCTGCATCATCTTCATCTGCAGGCCCTGTTAAGAATGTAATTCATTGGATGTTTCCTAAGGGAGTCGCTGGATTCGAGAGCTCAATCGGTGACCTTGCTGCTGCCCCTCAAGGTGATTACAAAAAAACTCTTTTCAGGCTACCACTAAGACAACCTGAAATGAGCGGTGCCCCCAGTCCACTGTTCAATCATCATTTCAGTGAAAAAGCTGAAAGGAAGAATCTGTTACATGACATGGCTGAACAGGCTGCTCGAGCAGTATTATTTCTAAATCACGTTGAGTCGGTGTCATTTGGAATACTTTCTGAAGCCCCTTTCGAATCTATTGCAACAATAGAAATAACACCTCATCCAAAAGAATTTGCAGATTTTCTTGAAGCTGTTCGTTCAAAATCTTCGCATACGGATGATCTAGCTGAAAGCCCATGTGAGTGTCAGTTCAAACGATCCATTAAATTCACTGCATCTGGAAAAGATGGACAAACGTCCTCTCAAACCTTGTCTTTCCATACTTACCACACCGTGAGGTTTGATGACCCAGAGTTGCATGCTTTAAGAAAAAAACTTTTGCTCAATAAAGAAAGAGCTATTCCGTGGGCATCTTTGGCAGTTCCTCTAGACAGAGCAAGCATTAATTTTGATAGGAATAATGGGGATTCCCCATATTGGCGAGTGTTTCTTCCTTTAATAGAAGAGGGTCCTTCTGCGTGTTTGTTTAGTGCCGCTTTCTTTGTCGGTCCGTCACGTCAAAAGTCAGAATTTGTTGCATCTGTTGAAGGTTCAGACGAAGCACTTCGTAAAACAAACTGGAATAAAAAACTTGTCGAACGCGCTCTTGTTCCTCTATTGCGAAATGCCAGCCTCGATATGTTTGGACTTTTGCAGGGCGTCATTAAAAAATTTCCGAAGGATTATTTGTCTTTGTTTCCAGTGGCTCAAGGAATTTCTCAGAGTCCCAAAAATTTGTCAGGATATCTTCAGCAATCTTTTTGCAATGAACCATGGTGTCTACAACTTTTCGATATTTGGGACAATAAAATCGAAATCATGGTTGGAGATGAGGACTCTACTATCGAATTAGAAATGATTCCAGAGTGGCTGATTAACTATCGTCATTGCTTTAAAAATCTTTCCGAAGATTCGCGTAGATTTATCCCTTTTTCAATTGGAGATGCAGTAAACAAGCGACTTCCAACCCAACAAAATATTACCATTATAAGAGATGTCTCTTCCGATGTAGCCGAATCGGTCTTGAGGCACAACTCGCCACCAGCTCCTGATGATTTGGTAAAGCTCTTGAAGCAAATTGATTTTATCGATGATGAGAGTTTGGAAGAAGCCCTTGATGGACTCTGGTGTTTTGTACGATCACAAGATAAACAGATATTACGTTATGATCCGGATTTTTTATATATATCTCATAATACAGAGCAGGTATCCCCAATCCATAAATGTTTGCAGGATCTAAAATTCAAATTTTATCAGACAGAGTTGATCGATCCTCAGTTTGGCGTTCCAGCTGCCAAACAAACCTTTTCCCAGGAGTTAGGCAATGTCGTCTCAGCAGATGACAGTTCTGCGCTCAAACTGTTGAGCCGCATTGAGGATGGTTCCAGGCATGACAGAGTTGCACGATTAAGTGATGTAGCTCCTGTGATAGATTTTCTCTGCAACTTTGAGAAAACAAGGCCACTTGGTGATTTGAAACTTGGATTTCTTATTAAAACAGCACATAGCAAAGGGACCCGAAGAGATATAGGAGTTATCCTAATCAATCCACAAAACCCAACCGATATAGAGGTGGCACTTTGGGAAGGTATTTTAAGACGTACATATCCGGAAGTAGATCCAAGTTTTTCTCGTGAATTAAATCTATTGCTTTCAATTAGGCCTGATTGCTTGAAGATGATTCAATCCCCTGATTGTACAGTGATTGTCGCAAATGCTGAAAACTCACTAAATATTTTTCATGTAACAAGTGAGAAATGTGCAGACAATGAAAAGTTAATTCTATTGTTTCAAAAGATTGAAGAAGAAATGAACGGGCTTGCAGATAAAAAAGGATTTGCAGCAAAAATAGCTTCGACAATTATTGAGAAAGCTGAAAAATCATGGGAGCTTTTTACGGATTCACAAAAAAATACTGTTTTGGCTTTACCAATACATCGTCTTTCTACGGGTCAATATACGGGCATGGTACCTGTCATCGAGGCAGAAGATTGCGATTATAAGCTTCAATTTCGTCTTCAATCGTCAGATGATCTTGTTGATGCACCCATAGCACTGCCAGAAGTGAAATTGCTTCATCATGGAGATCGAACAGCGAACAGGTTTTACAGAAGTAAGCTCGGCCTTGAAGAACACGGTCGAGCTGCTGTTCTCAAAGACACTTTGCGTCAAATAGGTTCGGCAGACCTCGATAACTTCAAACTCCTTGGTTACGTCGTAAAATATTATGAAGATACTTTGGAGTCCCTCAAAAACGCCTCTGAAATTGGCCATAATTTGGATGCATCTGATTTGGAGCTTCTTTTCGAAAAAGCCAGTTTGGTATTCTGTTCAGATGATATTTGGCGGCCCATAGGTCAATGCTATCAAGCATGGATTGTTGCAGAAAAATTGCTTGGTCAAGGTTGGAATAAAAATGAACTGAACTCTCTTATTACCAATATATTTTACCCAAAATCAATCTCATCAATTAATTATAAAGAGCGAAAGCTGACAGAAAAAATCTGTTCCCTTACTGCTATTGAGCTAAAAGATATCGCAAAATATGCCGTTGGCAGTAATTCGTCAAATCTCAGCCTAGAACAGAGAATAAAAATTGTATCTGATAATTTACCTAACGCTTTCTCTGACTTCGAACCAGCAGAGATTTTACATTCAATTGAAGTAACGACTCTCTCAGGATCATGTAAACTTAGTGAGGCTGTATTTCTTGAGGTCACCGGTTCTGATTTCTCAAGAGAAATTGCAAAGTATTTTGTTCCTAATGCCCTCGATGTCATCGAATTTGCAAAAAAATTCAACCTTCAATTCTCTATTATATATCGAGTTTTGTCATCACTTGGCATTAACAGCGTCACGTCTGGTGAGCTGAAGGAAATTATTATTTCAAATTTTGCCGAAGTCTGGCCAGATATTTCCTCATCTAACCGCCTACAGTTACTTTCATTCGTAGGCAAAAATGAAGACCTTATTGAAGAGCTTCAGGATGAAGTGTCTGATCTGGAAATTGCCTGTATTTCTATTGATAAAAACCATTGGGCTAAACCATCCGTCATAGTTGCTCCTAAGTGGAAAAAAACTGAGCCGCCCTTACTACCAGTGAATAGATTGATAACAGCAGAACGTACGGACGAGTCTGTTCAAAATGTATGGAACATGTGGTGTGGGTTAAACAGTGCTGAAATAATTATCAGTGAAGTAATTGGGGCCGCCATTGAGCGCACAAATGAGAAAAAGCAAGGTGCCAAAGCACTATATTCCTGGTTCGATAAGCTCGTTTTAGAAAATTATATTTCTGCTGATAACCTTATTGATTTTCTCGATGGACATAGGTGGGTACTAACGCGAAAAGCGGATGAAGTACAGTTTTTAGCTGCATCAGAAGTCCTTTATTTACCAAAAGGGCAATTCATTTTACGGGAAGGGTTCTGGGTGCCGGAGGGTGATCTTCCAATATCCTTACTGGGTAAAATCACCGCTCTGGGTTTTCAGGAAACTCTATTGGCAAATAAAAATACCATCGAAATAATTGGCAACTGTATCTCGTCGTCGAAGCAAATAAAATCAGACTCATTGTTGTATGTCTACTCAATTTTAGCGGATTTGTTCAAACAAAACGAAGAATTAAGCGATATCTGGTGTGAAGTGGCTCAGGATAATAATGTATTGTCGCTATTCCGGCAGCCCGAAAAAATGGTCAACAATATCCGACTGTTTTTAGCCACTAAAGAGTTTGCCAAAGATTTTGGAACCTTATTGTTTTGCCTGGAGGCCGCTGCAGACATACCTAAGAAGATAATACCGCTATACAAAAAACTGGGTGTTGAACTGGGCCCTTCAACAGACCAACTCTTGTGGGCGTTATCCAATATTTCAGGTGATTTCAAAAAAGAAAAGCTCACATATGAGCAGATCATCGATTCGCTTGTATCTATAAAGACGGAGTTAATTACTCATGAGCATAACGATCTTCGCATTCTTTCATGTGCTGGTACATTTGAGCCATTAGTTAACTGTTATCTCGATGAAAACCTGGGAAGACCAGAAAACGTTACAAAAGAAGGACGCAATCTTTTGATCAACATCAAAGATAAGGCAACAAGCAAGTTAATAAACTGGCTCGAAGTTTTCTTGCCTGAAATGATCACGCGTCTTGAAGATATCGCGCAAATTGAAATTCAAAACGAACCTGTAGAAGTTGCTAGAAATCCAATTGTATCCCAAGTTTTAGGGCCTTGGGAGGACTTTTTACTTGAAGTGACGAGGGAAGGTTCGATGTTTAGTGAGGATTTGGCGGAAAAACGGATAGATATTCCGTCTAATCAAGTGAAGATTGTAGCCGTGGACAGCTTGTCTATTAAGCTACACCTACCCGATGGACAAATAATATGCCAGTCAGACAAATGGGAGGGGTTACCAGCCTATTTTGACACGAAAGGTAAGATTTTAGTCCAAATGGGTCAGCTGGATAAAATCAAGACCGAGGCTTACTCTGATATAGTAAAATTTGATAGTATTATTGCTACGGAAGTACTGAGCTGGCTTCTTATAAATTGCGATCAACATGTTTCACACGACCATGAAGAACTCATTGATCTAATATTAAATAGGCTTGAACGGCCTTCGAATCTTTTGTCACAGATTAGAAAAGACAACCAGAAGCACTTTTTTCATCAGTACCATGATCAAGTTGCAGATCCTGAGTTTGCAGGACTTTTTGAAAAATTCCGTAAAACCAAAGAGGGGTCACTTCAGCATCAACAGTTGGCTTCAGAGATGGAACGGATACTTCTGCGTGAAAACGTCAAGGCACGTCGTGATGACATAAGAGGCTACGGATACGATGAATTTTCTGTTTTTGCTGAATTGATGCAAAATGCTGAAGATGCTTATGTGCAACGTGACTGGCTCAAAATGGACCAACCTGAAAAGTATATTATTTCCTTTAAGTATGAAAAAACCGGAGAAGATGGTCCCACACAATTTTCTGTAGAGCATTTTGGTCGTCCGTTTAACTACTGGCGGCATGGGGCACTAGAAAACGAAAACCTTAAAAGGGACGTTGAAGGGGTGCTCAGGTCCAAAGGGAGCTTCAAGCCACATGGAACTGATGCCTCTGATGAAAAGACAATTGGACGATTTGGACTTGGTTTTAAAAGCGTTTTCCTCATCACGGACAAACCTGTTATTCACTCAGAGAATTGGCACTTTACCATTGAAGCATGCTGTTTGCCTCGAGAAATATCTCCTCCTGAAAATTTACCACAAGGGGCAACACGGATTGTACTTCCACTCCTCAATGAAACTGATGAAATAATGAATTCTGATGGCAGCCGTTTCGTAACCCTCCTACCGTTCTTGAGAAAAATTGACAGAATGGATTTGACATGCAGTGATGGTAGTAGGCTCAATCTTGAGATTGAATTACAAAAATCTATTTCCGTCCCGTCCACTGATTTTATTGTTGAGGAAGTTCATATAAACGGCACTTCATATACCAGAGGCAACAAGGTGCGTTTTCTGCGTATCCGAAATTCTAAAAATGATGCTCAACTTGCAATCTGCCTATCAGAGGAAGGACTACCTGTACCAAATGACGAGGCATTCAAAAGCGATTTTTTTGTAGTGTTGCCTCTTAAGGTGAAGCTTGGTTGCGGAGCAGCGGTATCTCACTTATTTGAAATTCAATCAGGAAGAACACACCTTATTGAACACCAAGAGAATAAAAATAGAATTCAAGAGGTTGCGCAATTGATTTCAGCATTCCCGAATGCCTTACCGCTTTTACTCAAAGAAGGGAAAACTCTTGGAGATATTTTAATTCATTTCTGGGGCTTATGGCGTTGGGATGCAGGGGACACAGAAGGATTTGAGCTTCGCAAGGCACTGGCATTACAACTTGTGTCATTGGCAGAAAGTGACGGAGTCGTTCCGACATATAGAAATATGGATGCTATTACGATCGGAAACGCTGTAATTTTCTTTTTTTCTCAAAACATTCCAGAAGCATTTATCGATGCCATTATCAAAGCAAATATTGAACTGCAAGACAATGAAGAAGAAAATATTCCTCTTACACTAGACAATGTAGTGCCATTCCGGTTTGCTAAATCTTATATAGAGACATGTAAATTTGCTGAAGTTGCGGAACCAGATGATTTTATACGAGTTACTTGGGAAACAATTGGAGAAGCACTTTCTGGATCGGAAGCCTTCGCAGAGTTTCCAGAGTTACTTAATACTTTGGCTGAATGTTTACCTCCTTCACAATATGATAATGTTTTGGAATGGTTACCTGAATGCCATGTTAATGGCGTTGATAATGTTGGTAAACGACAGAGTGCTTGTCCTGTGGATCTTCTGCCGCCTGATTTTCCTGGGATGGAAATGCTGCCAAAGCGACTCCTTCTCTATTTGGATAGCTGTTATACAGAAAAAGCTGTTGAGCTACTTCAGGATGCCGGGCTTCTTGATAGTCCAGCAGTTGATCAATTGAAAAAATGGATTGAAGAGGAAGACCTTAGTCTTGATGAGTGTCGGGGTATTCTGATGTATCTTGCTGGAAATGGGAGATTCAGGACGAATCAATACCATTCACTAAAGGATTCGATAACCATGCAGTGGATTCCTCATAATGATGGGTATATTTCTATATCTGAAGCAAGAGGAAACTCCATACTGGACGACTCTTTGTTTGAAGATGATGAATTTAGAGCCTGGCTTGGTCTTTTTGAAGGAAACAAAGAATCAGAAATGGATAATTCTGATAAACAGGAAAGACCGGTATTTAATCCAAAGGTATGGCTGGAAAACCTTTTTGACTGGTGGGCCATAAATGGAGATGGTTTTATCCAAGGATATGAACAAGGAGTTTATCCACAAGGTAAATCATTTGATTTACAAACAAATTTTATTGTAAATGACAGAAGTTCCCGGCGGGACTGGCTTAGTCTATTTCTGCTCGGGTCTTTCCATACTATGGGCTACTATAAGTCCGGTGCCCACAGGAACTTTTTAACACTCTGCGAAAATAAAGGCTGGCTTCAAGTCTTTGCTGATCCTGATTTTGATGCCGCTCGCTGGATTGACGTCTTAGAGAGCTACCTTGACGGTCAGATTGGAGAAGCTGATTACTATCAATGGGTGAAACAATTTGTCAGTATTTTTCAGTTATCTAGGTGGCTAGACGGATATGTAGACTCGTTTTTAGACGTTGAAAACTACAAAAAAGATTTCTCTATGAGTGATTTACTCATTTCACGTGAAAGCGTTGCTCAGCAAAGAGGTGGTGTGGATGCTCCGCCTTTGACAAAAGCACTCGGAATAGGAGCAAATTTTGTACTTAGAGAGCTTGTCCGCAATCGTATCGTCGAACAACCTCTAGCCCATAGGCATTGCTACGTTCCAATACAAAGGGTTCGGGATGTCATGAGAAGAATAGGATGTGATGAAATTGATGACCGGTGTGAGTCCAAGGTCCATCTTTCCAAGGTAATTCACGATTATTTGGTGTTGCATTTGGGCGAAGAGCGTGCCACCTTTAACAACTCTTTTGATCTCCCGTTGCTGGCTGTTGCCGAAGGGAAAGCACCTCAGTGGGATCTTCCCCCACTAAATGGCGAAGATAATACTTCCACTTTCTACGGAGTTAATAAAGCACCGGATAGCGGGAAGTGGGTCACTCTTTATGATGGAAGAAAAATTCAATTGAAGTAACCATGGTAGAGGAAGCTATATTAACTAAATTTTTGAGACAATAAAATGAGCAATAACATTGCATTCTCTTCTGGCGACTATGTACATAGCGACACCCACGGGCCTGGTACTGTCATCATAGACAACGGTCAAACGGTCATTGTTCAATTTGAGAGCAGTATCCAAGGTTGTGAAAAATCCGCACTTCACAGGAGACTGACTCCACAACAGGCGGTGAAACTTCCGGAATGGCATCGCCCTCTCGAAGTCATCACTAAAGTCCAAGCCGAAGCCATCCAATCTATCAATGACGCTTGGGGAGTTTTTTCCCGGTCTAGAATTTCACTGCTTCCTCACCAGCTTTGGGTTTGCAGAAAAGTCCTTGAATCCTGGCCTGCCAGATGGCTTATTGCTGACGATGTCGGTCTAGGCAAGACAGTTGAAGCCGGGCTAATTTTGTGGCCTCTCATCGCACGTGAACGGGTCAAACGAATGTTGATTCTGTGCCCAGCTTCTCTTGCGGAACAGTGGCAGATCCGTTTGAAAAATATGTTTGACATCAGGATGACGAGATACTTTTCTGAAGCTGATACAAACAAATCGGATTTTTGGAATATACACTCGCAGGTAATCGCTTCAATTGAAACTGTCCGTAAAGACCATAAAGACCGACATAAACGCTTTATCGAAAGTGATCCATGGGACCTCATAATCGTTGATGAGGCCCACCATTTAAACGCCGATGAACAGGGAGGTCCGACCAAAGCTTTCAAACTGTTAGAGAAGGTTGTTTCTGAAAATCTTGTCGATTCGATGATTTTTCTCACTGGCACGCCGCATAGAGGCAAGAACTTTGGATTTCTATCGCTCCTCACGCTGCTTCGACCTGACCTCTTCGACGCAAAAAAACAACTTGCAGAACAACTGCCTTTTCTCAAACAGGTAATGATTCGTAATAACAAGCAGAACGTAACTGACTTGAATGGAAAGCTTCTTTTTCAGAAACCAATTGTTGAATCTATAACCTTCGATTACTCCCCTGCAGAAGATCTGTTCTACAATCAAATGACTGATTTTATTCTTAGCGGAAAGGCCTACGCATCTTCACTCTCTTCAGCTGAGTGCTCTTCTGTCATGTTAGTTTTGATTTCCATGCAAAAACTCGCATCCAGCTCCGTTGCCGCCATTAAGAGGGCTCTTAATGGCCGGTTGAGCCGGTTGAAAACCGGCAGGAAACGGCTCGATGAAATGACTGAATATCACTCAAAGCTTAAAGAGTACAGCCAGTCGTCCGTATTGAACGATCTTGATTATCTCAGCAAGCTTGAAGAAGAGATAGCAGAACTTTCAGACGAACTACGTTTGATGCAAGATGAAGAACCTCGGCTTCAAGAGCTTGTCAGCTTGGCAGGAAAAGTTACCGAAGAGACAAAAATATATAGAATAATTGATCTTCTTGAGAACCGTTTTTCAGGCAGAAACGTTCTCTTTTTCACAGAATATAAGGCAACCCAGTCTCTGCTTATGTCTGCCCTTACAAAAAATTACGGGGATAAATGTGTCACCTTTATTAATGGCGACAGTGAAGCCCGTGAAGTTGCAAATAGTGCGGGGACACTTCAAACTATTCGAGAAAATCGTGAGAGTGCTGTCGAACGTTTCAACTCAGGCGAGGTTCGTTTTTTAGTCTCCACAGAGGCTGCGGGCGAGGGTATTGACCTACAGGAGAAATGCCACTCACTCATTCATGTCGATCTTCCGTGGAACCCTATGCGGCTCCATCAAAGAGTTGGCAGACTTAATCGACATGGCCAAAAGAAACAAGTCGAGGTCATTACCCTCCGTAATCCTCAAACCGTAGAATCTAGAATATGGGATCGATTGAATGAGAAGATCGAAAATATCATGCGGACTTTAAAGTTTGCCATGGAAGATCCAGATGATCTCTTCCAACTCGTTTTGGGTATGACCCCCTCAGCACTCTTCACCGAAACATTCGCAGAAGCAGGGCAAGTTCCCAAAGAATCCTTTTCTGATTGGTTCAACAAGAAGACCTCACAATTCGGTGGTAGCGATGTTATTAAAACGGTAAAAGATCTGGTTGGAAACAGCGCTAAATTTGACTTTCAGTCTGTTTCTGAGCATATCCCCCGAGTCGATCTGCCTGATCTCATGCCATTTGTTCTTGGTATGCTTTCTATGAACAGCAAAAGAGTCTCTAAAGACGAGGGTGATCATGGTACAACCATCTCATTTATAACTCCTGATGAATGGCGCAACCAGCCAGGTGTCAAGCGAAACTATGATGGGATGAGTTTTGACCGCAACTACAATGCGAAGGATGCTACCCAGAAGATTCTTGGCGTTGGCCATCTTGTCGTTGACAAAGCAATCAAACAGGCTCGTGACAACTTCTCATGCCTGATGGTGACAGACGGATTAGCAAACCCTCTCTTTGTCTTCCGCATAGTTGATCGAGTGACTGATGCCGGAGGAACAGTGCGGGCAGTAGTAGCAGGGGTTGTTTTAGATAAAAATGGTTCTGGTGGCTGTTCGCTTCTAAAGGACTGGGAAGTATTGAACGTTATGAACAGCTTGATCGACCATAAGGGAATCAAAAAAGCGACAACTTCTCCACAACCTGGAAATGTCGCAGAAGTTGATAAGTGCGTGGACTCTGCAATCATATTTATTCGAGAACAAATGAAAAATCTGCATCTTTCGTTTAAAGATCCAAAAGAGGAACTGGCCGCTATAATCTGGTCTCAAGCGACTTTGGATTAATGGAATAGGTGAAATCTTGACACAAAAAAAGAAACTCCAGGTCAGTAATGGTCACTATCTTGAATTTGACCAGCTTGCTCGGCTAATACATACAATAGCTAATTCGGATACAAACCCGAAAATTACTATGTCCTTTCTGGAAGAGGAGACTGGGCTACCTTTTCGTCAAGTGCGAAATAGGGTGAGTATTGGACGGTCCATGGGAGTATTTGCTGAGAAAAGCCTGACGCTCACTCCTTTCGGACTGCTTGTTGCGGAACATGACACGTTTTTTGAGTCAAAAGGTACGTTGGAATATATCCATTATCTTGCTGCATCGGACTTCAAAAATCTACTCTGGTTTGAGGTATTCAATACGCTTCTGCCGTCATCGGTTCCGCTGGACAATCAAGGATGGCTACGTTATTTCCGTGAAACACTTGCTGACCAGTATACGGAGCACTCACTGAAAGATCATCTTGGTAAGGAAGTACGTTTCCTCATTCAAGCTTATACCGAAAACAGCTTCTCCAAACTGGAGATTTTATACAAAGATTCAGAAAACAGATTTTGTACCAGACGCTATCTCGAACCCACCCCTTTGATTTTTGCCGCCATGTTTTATGACTTTAGTCACAAGCAGAGCACTAATCTATTACAGGTGGATGAACTCCATGAAATGAAGGGTAGCCCCGGCAAGGTGTTTTTTTTAGGAAGAGAACAGCTAAACATCATCATAGAACAGCTTCATGATCTTGGGTACGTACGGTACGAAAGAACTCATAATCTTAATCAAGTCAGGATGAAAGATGATTTTTCTGCCTTGATTTTTCTCAAATCCTACTACCAAGGGTCAGACCCAAATATCTAACATAAAACGGAATTGCTGATATGACTGATCCAGTGAATTTAATTGAATTGATAGAAGAACTGCCCAGAAGGCAGAGGGGCAGAGCGTGTATAGTCTTGACCCAAAATTATCTCGACCAGAGGGAGTGGTGCTCAAAACTTTCGCAACTGACTGGTGCCGAGCATATTGACATGCTCGATCACTTGGAAGGTACTGAAGAATCCAAAAAGCTGAGTAGTTTTTCAATAGAAGGTTGCTTTAACTATTTGGCTAACCAAACAACATCCCAAGTCCTCATAGTTTCAGGCCTTGAGTTCCTTATGGCTACATGGGCAAATGCCCCGTCCTCATTCGAGCAGTTCGCAAGTATTGTCGAAATGTGGTCGAAAAAGCCGGCGCTACTCATTGTCACCAGATACAACTCAGAACTTGCTCAGAGAAAATTCACCCGCTATCCAGATAAACTTTTTGTCGTAAATCAACAGAATACCATTTCCCTGGCCTGATATAAAGGAAGCCGATGATTAATAAAGGACTATTCAGCAAACTCTACATTGAAGATGTCAGATCAAACTTGAAGCTTGACGATCTCGGCGAGGGCAGAATGGCCACTCTCTCTCAAACCTGGAAAGACATAGATGCAGCAACCAGAGAAACCCTCTGGAACAGCTCAATCAAGAAGGCACTTGGCTATCTGGAGTTTATCCCACCATCAAATACACCAAATTCAGATGGTATTCTTCCGCTATATGATGATTGGAATTTCGCGAACTGTGTGAGTGTTTTCTGTCTCGTAGGTCCTCAGGAAAACATTAATGACACCAAACTAGGGCGATTCTGGCCTGGCAAACTAATTGGCGAGCTAAAAAGAAGAAAACTCCACTGGGGGATAAGCATTTTGACGGAGAAACAGTCCGTCAGATTATGTCAGCATTCATTGCGTATCAGGAAGAGCGCTGGTCAGATTTGACCCCAGAGGAGGAACAGGCCGCTATAAACCTGAATCGCTGGCTGATTGAATGGGAGAAACAGTTGCTTGCCAGGCTTATCCAGATCAGTGAATCAATGGAGCGTCAGGTGCGTTCAGGCGATAGCTGGCTGACCGATTACGAAATCAATGTAACGGTGAGTTTTTATGCGCGTGAGGACGACCCGTTTTCATACGAAAATACACAGGAGTTCTGGAAAGGCAACATTGAATGCGACAGCCAGCTTCTTTGCGAAGTGAGTACAATACGTGGGCCGATTTCCGCTGCTGATGTCGCTAAAGAGGACTATTGGGGAATTGGCGACTCAGTGGAGCATAACGACTTTTGGAGCTATTACGATGAACACGAGAAGCCAGAACGACATTGTGACACATTCCACGAGTTGTACGACCATGTACACTTCTCAAAGAAACATATGGGAAGAATTGGCTATGTGACTACAGATATTGAAGTTCAGCACCAGAATGGGATCAGTGTGGAGTTGTTCGGAGAGCGACCCATAGCTGTAATAGATGAACCAAGGGTCAGGGAATATTTTGTATTCAGCGACTAAACAGTGCCAAAATCGGCAATTTACTGAAGGTTCAACACCAATAGGGGGTGTTATGCAGTCAATCTATAAGGGGTTACCGGAGCTTTTCGAGTACGTCATTGGTTTGGTAGAGCGCAGGCAAAAACGCGAAATACAGGCAATTATGGCATTTCATCTGCTCAGCGAAATCTTGACGGCTTCGGAATACGCCATTGTTCACTATTTCGCACTGACGCTAAATGAGTCATTTCTGCAAAACTCCCAGCATGGCTCTCCTTACCAAAAGTGGGCTCTCTTCACTAACGAGAATTTTAGTAAGGTTGATCAATACTTGAAGCTGCTTACTCCGATCATCGAACATTTTTTAGGTCCAGAAACTGTATTGAATAGCCACGTTGATGGCTTTAAAAAAATCCTCTTCTTGTTCTATCGCCTAAATAATGAGTATGCATGCTGTGAGGTCAGGCTGGACGAGCCATTATTGACAATTTCAGCGATCGGTTTTGACTGTTGGCTTGATACTGCCAAAGGAAGCATTAAACCAACTCCAAGCGGAACTCGTGAATTTCCTCCAATTGCTATTAAATCAGTCATTTCTATTGCTGACAGATCTGTATTGAAAGACCTTCAGAGTGAAGGCCTCATTCGTGTTGAAGAGTTGAGGGTATTATTGACACAGTTTGCAACATGGCTTGAGGCGAACTACGTTATGAGCGATATCATTACAGTTCCTCAGAAAGACCCGTTCGTCTACAAACATTGGATGGTTGACGGCTATTGATCCAGATCCGTTGAAGTATTGATACGGGTGCGAAATTTAAAATAACGAATTGAAAGGAATGACATTTATGCCAATGCTAATTAAGCATATTGATGAGATTGCTAGAGAAAAACAACGTGACGTTCTCTACATAAAATTTGTCCCAGAAAATTGTGGGATAGACGATGGAATCAATACATGGCTTGAACACGACTATAGAAATCAACCACGGCGTGCTGAAGTCCTTTCATGGTTTGATACACACAATATTCCTTGGCAGATGTGCGGTTTGGTCGCCAATGAAAACATTATTGAATGCCCTTATTTTGGTGATGTCTATATTGATATTCCGTTTGACGAGAATGATCCGCAATACCGGATTGTACGGGTTTATCTTGAAAATACTGATGGCACAATGCGGGATGAGCAAGTATATTTCTGCTATCTACCACTTGAGATAGCAATGAAGAACGCTCATCACGATGAACCCGGTTTCTGGGAAAAATGGGCGGAGGAATTATAAAATGAACGTCATGCCAAGATCGAAAGAAGAAGAGCTACTGTTACGGATATTTAAACGTATAAAGAAAAGCCACTTTGATTTACAAGATCAGCATTGGTCCTTTAGAAAATTCAAGTGTTTTAAAGAAAATGTACAACTTGAAAACAATCTGATTGAAGATGTTGCTAATTTTATACAGAACCGATTCCCCGAATTTTATCATTCACAACGGCGGAAATTGAAAGCCTACAGCAATTATCTGTCAACAACCAAATCCGAATAGTTGATTTGTTCAACGTATGTCTCAACGCAGACAAGGAAAACAACCATGATCCAAAAAACATATCCTCTCAGCAAGTCACGCTATATTCGTGGCCTCCAGTGCCACAAGTCGCTCTGGCTTTACACGCATAAACCGAAACTGCGTAAAGAGTCAAATGCTATGAAGGCAGGCTTTCAGCAAGGGCACGATGTTGGAGAAGTGGCTCGTGATATATTTCCAGGCGGCGAGTTTATTCCATTTGATGAAGTTTCAATTGATGAGCAAATCCGCAGGACACAATTGGCTCTTAAGACGGCCAAAGTAATATACGAAGCGGCTTTCAGCTTCGGCGGCGTATTTGTCAAAGCTGATATCATGCGCAAGGTGGGGCATAGCTGGGAATTGTATGAAGTTAAATCCAGCAGTGAAGTAAAAGAGGTTTATATAAATGATGTTGCTGTTCAATATTATGTGATATCAGGTTCTGGCGTTCCGATCCGCAAGGCCTTTGTCACTCACCTCAACAAGAAGTATGTCCGCAACGGTTCGCTGGACGTCAAGCAACTCTTTGAATCCTATGATGTGACAGCCAATGTTAAAGAGAAACAGGCTGGAATAAAGAAGGAAATTGCCGAACAGCAAAAGATGTTGGCGGGAAAACCACACCCGACTATTGATATCGGGCCTCATTGCAGTGATCCATACCCCTGCGATTTCATGGGGCACTGCTGGAAAAATATACCATACAACTCCATCTTCGATCTTGCCGGAAACGGTGTAAAAAAGTGGGCATTGTATAAAGAAGGCATCATCAGGATGGATGATATTCCTCTTGAAAAGCTTAAAGGGCAGCAACTTCAGCAGGTAAAAGCGTATCTTGACAAAGAATTGGTAGTAGACCGCAAAGGATTGAAAACTTTTCTCAGTGACATCTGGTATCCGCTCTACTATCTGGATTTTGAAACATTCCTGACTGCAGTGCCTCCTTATGATGGCCTAAAACCGTATCAGCAAATCCCATTTCAATACTCGTTGCATATGCAGAAACGCGCAGGTGGAAAACTCTATCACAAGGAATTTCTTGCCGATCCAAATTGCGACCCTCGAAAAGAGCTTCTGGATAGCCTACTCGATGAAATCCCCGGCGATGGCTGTGTATTGGTATATTATCAGCCTTTTGAAAAGGCACGGCTGAAAGAGCTGGCAGAGCGGTTTCCCAAAAAAGCGAAACAAATCAATGCCATTATCAGCAATGTGCGGGATTTGTTGGTGCCATTCAAGGGTAGAGCGCTTTATTCCTGGGAGCAGCAAGGGTCACATTCTATCAAAAAGGTGCTTCCGGCTTTTATAAAAGATATGAGTTACGAGGGCTTGGAAGTCGGTGATGGCGGAGAGGCCATTGAGGCATACCAAAAGATGTGTGTAATGGCGGACAAACCGGAAGAGTTGGCCAAGATTCGTAATGCGCTGCTGGAATATTGTTGTCAGGACACGCTGGCGATGGTGAGGTTGTTGGAAGTATTGAAGGCAAAAGCAAAAGAAGCGTAGCTCTGTCTGGCATGAGATATTACCGACGTATCAAGCGAAAGTTTATTATTAATCTGTCGTTAGCATATATAATTATCCGGTTTAGTAGCACATGTGCGCGGCTTCAGCACTGTAGTTTAACAATATGGTTGAGAATTCTCTTAAGTTGGTTGTGCGCAGTGGTTGGTTGTGCGCAAGGATTAATTCATGCGCAAACTAATAAACTATAAAACTGCCACTATTTCAATCAAGGCCACCGGAAATTTTATTATCTAAATTAAGCGTGTTACAAGGAAATACCAACGTATTTATGTGGAAACTATTTGCATGGGAAAGGATTGACATTTTACGGGTTATAACATAGAAATCATTCTGCAAACGAATGGGTACTGCCGACGTGGTTGGCGTTTAACTGTATGATTTTAAAGTATACTTCTAGATGAAACCAAGGTAGGTTCTTAAGGAGATAAAAATGAATGCAGATAAAAACAAAAACGGGCTGGAAATTATTTTCACAGAAGACCACTATCATGCTCACTCTCTCGAATCCAATGGCAAGATAGTAAAGAGTTTTTTTAAGGAATTGACTACTAATATTTATAATAGTTCATTCGACTATACCAAAGAGTATTATACTATTATGAAGGGTACTAAAAGGGTTAATAACAGAGAAAAGATTCCGTTAGTACTTGTGGAAAGAAATTTATATTCGATAGTTGCATCTGCCATTTGCCAGCAATCAAAAGTTCATCTCTCTGAACTTAGGTTCAACAAGAAAAAATATCCCAGTTTACTAAAAAATAGAAGTGTAGATTTTTGGTGCATGTATAAACAAAAGGATACAAAACATTCAAAACCTGTAAATTTTTATATCGAATTAAAAAGATGTAGATACGATCTCAATAAAACTAAGGTAGAACCTTCACAAGTTCTGTTGAATTTCATTAATGATCTGAATAATCAGCTGAAAAATATAATTGATGTTTCGAACAAAAGAACAATATATGATGATATCTATCTAGGTCTGGTCGTAGTACCTGCTTTGTATAATGCAGACAAAGATCAAAATAATAGCAATGATACGCTTCATAATATTTTGAGCGGAGTAATGAATAACCATGGTGTTGATAATTATTTGATATCAACTTGGCATCTTCCAACTGATGATATGTTTAGATTAGAGAAAAAGCAATGCCGTTTTGTTTCAATACTTGGATTCCCAATTAGTGTGCCTCGAGAGTAATCTGCGTTTGTTTATTGTTTCTATTAAATGAAGATTTTCACTTACATCGGCATCCCAGTAAAAAAATGGTTTGCCCAATCTCCATAAAATATGACAGCAGCGACACAATAAGTTTTTGTGCCGCTACTGTCACAACTGACCCGCAATAACACCATCAAACCCGACAAGTTCCTGCCTGCTGGAACATGGTAATCCGCTGAGCGGCATAAACGGTTCAAAGTGTGCCTTACTCCGCAAGGATGCCTGATCAATTTAAGTTTATGCCGTGCAGCCGATGCATAAACTTAACTTGCTTCTCATTCAAGCTGCTCCAATCAAAACATGGTATAGTTTTATTCCCTCGTCTTTAACATTTTCATATTGGAACTCAATAAATGCGTTGATGTCGTTAAATACGGATTCAAGCTCTTTAGGAGTCGGTTTAGGCGACAAATCAGGGGCACGAATATTAAACCACTCATCCAAGCGTTCCGCATAGTTCTCCTTCATTTCGTCCTCAAGTGTATCATAATCAACATCATCATCATCGTCCTCTTCTTCATCTAACTCCTCAAGATATTCGATACATTCTGTGACTATTACCTGAATTTCGCTAATGTGTTTAACATAAGGCTCGAAAAAATTCAGGTCATCAAAAGGTTCCGTGTGGTCTGAAAGAAATTCATCAAACTGTTCAGCTTGTGCATGATAGCGGTTAAGTATTCTGTTTTCTAGCGCCATAAATATCAGCCTCGTAATAATATTTAGTTAAAATATCTGGTGAATTTCTTAGTCTCATTTAAACAGGTTGTCAATTTGACTTTTGAATCTATAGCAAGTTTGTTGTAGACCACCATGTAAAAATTATCGGAAACACATTCTAACTTTTCTTTTGAATCAATTTTGCAGATCTCGTCAAAATATGAAACGGCTAAACTCTTTCTAAGAGCAAACGGCCCTTCTGTGACATGGCACGGGGCGTACCTGAAATATGTGATGGTTTCAATGTCTTGCGGCAATGTCCTTACATGGTAATCATCGTTTCCGTCTATGCCCCTGAGCATCCTTAATACGTTATCACGCAATGTATCTCCAACCGGAGTTTTGTCAAAGTAGTCGCCGTGGATCATTAGCTCGTGGAATCCAGGTTTTATGGCAATCAGCTCTTTATAGAGTTTTGGATAGTCAAATCGGAGATTGTTTATCCGGAGTATCCCAAGAATCCGATCCAGATCGGCAATATCTTTACCCCAGTCCAGATCCCTTGCTTGGCGACTTAAACCGACTTCTTGCCAGAAATAGTCATTGTCTTTCTTCTCAGCATCATTTGCCTGCGTAACCTCGATTCCAGCCAATGCCTGAAATGCTTTGTTATAACTCGAATCCATGTACTGCTGAGGGTTGTCAAAATCAGACAAGTAGATTGCCGATAGATATCGATATCGTACCGAGTTGAATGTAGGGCTAAATGATAGTTCTCCGGTATGATAGCTATGCAACGCGGCAGCAACCATACTGCCGCTGACCCAGGGGAGAGTCTTGGCAATCATAGGACTTCTATTGCCGAAACCGTTATCCCCTTTAAGCGCCATAACCCGGTTCACATAATTCCAATCATGTGCTAGGGCTATCTCATCGACACTGAGTGGATCAAAAGAGATTACATCAAATGGGATGTCCAATTTTCTCCAACTGTCCAGCACCTTAGCCGGTTTCTCAGCCGATGGACTGAAGGAGTCATTTGAGTTTACCGATTGACGTTCATCGTAAAAGACTTTCATACTACCTCTTTACTGCGTTACCAGCATGGCAACACTAATAATGTGATTGCTCTAGCCCCTGTGACAGAATCAGAAATTATTTTCCTGCTTTTAGATTTCAATTATACAACCACATAACGACAAATCACGTCGCGTAGGATATGACTATTGACATACATGCTTTGCCAACACCACGCAAAAAAGGGCTTTCGCTACTAAAACGAAGCCCTTTTCTTTACCCAACTAATATGAACTCCCTACATCCCCTCTGCGCTAATTAACAAGAAAAGCTTTGAGGGGGTTGTCCTAATACCTTATTCACGCGCAGACGGCCTTTTGGACAGCCGGAAGTGACACACTATTTTGTCACTGTTGCCGTTCCAGTCTTGATCGCAATGTCATTGTTTTTGTCAAACGTATTTATCATTGTTGAGAAAGGACCTGTCCAGAGGAAGTTCGGTGTTCCACTGACGAAGCCGGTGGACGATATCGTTACGCCTGGAACTACTGCCCCGCCAACAAACCTGTATGGCGCTGTCCAGTTGTTGCTCGGATATAGCTGGAACGAAACAGGCTGCCCAAGTTTAAATGCTGGGAATTGATAAGTACCGAACGGCTGATTTATTGCTGTGTTGCTTATCAAGTACTTGTTTTTGTACACCACGCCCTTGCCGTCTGTAATATCAAAAGTAGACCACATACCAACTGCTGAAGTGGGAGCACCACTTATCAAACCTTTACTATCCATACTTAGTCCAGCAAGCATATTCATGTTGCTGAAGGTGTATGGTGCTGTTCCAAAAGGCACTGTTAACTGCATGTTTGCAGGGACGCCTTTCACAAAGAGCGCTGTCGGTCCGTTTATGGACTGTATGACCAGCGGTGGCTTAACAAAAGAGGATATAATGGTTGAAGTCATGTTGTTGTACTTATCGGTAGTGAATATAAGGGCTGACACATTTCCAGCCATACTCGGTGTTCCCGTAATCAACCCCGTCTTGGAAACAGAAACACCAGAAGTCACCAAGCCGCTGTAAACATACGGACCTGTATAGTTATTCTCAGGCACTAGCTGAATCGAAACCGGCACACCAACTGTCATTGCTGGCAAGGTTGTGTGGGCTAACGGTTGGTTGATGGAAATGCTTAGAACTGTGAGCTTATTGTAGACCGTGCCCTTCGAATCGATCACTGTGAATTGGAGCGTTTTTACTGCTTGCCCGCCTGTGAGAGCACCTGTCAATACTCCAGTAGAACTAAGAGACAGTCCGGTCGGCAGATTGCTGGAGGTAAATGTGTATGGACCTTTGCCAGTGAAAGTCGTGAGCTGGTAATTCACTGGGGTATCAGTTGGGATTGTAAAGAGACCATCCATAGGTAGGTTTGTGAGCGGAGGAGGATTACCAGTTGCCGTTAAGCCAGGGATGCTGTTAACAGTTGTCACCGATACAACAGAGTCAACCTGCTTGGATACAGTTTTGCCGGTAAGGGTTGTGGCAGAAGAAGTGTTAGTGAAGATGTTTGTTTGTCCTTGAGCAGCGGCTGCACTGCTGAATGCGTCCTGCTGTGCCAGCGTGTCAGTAACCTGCTGAACAGTTAGTCCTGTTTCCTTTGCTACTTTGGCTACATCAACATTGCCTGATGATGCTGTTGGTGCGCTACCGCTACTGCTACCGCAGGCTGTGAGGGTGAAAGATACGAGAGAGAGAATGAGGAACTGCTTGATAGTGCGGAATGTTTCCATGGTAAATCTCCTTTCGGTAGTCCAGCCGCCCGGTTCGATGACTTGGGGCCTGTTGACTTTGCGTCCCGGCCTTACGGCTCAGTTTGCGTTTTCGGGGTTAACAGATAACTTCATTATGGCCAGTAGTCGCCTCATATCTGATTTACTCTTGGTACATGTGTTGATTATTTCATTCATAATAGTAGCGATCTGCAATAGTTCGGGTAGCTCGGGTGTGAAATATCGGTGTAATTTTTATTTCGCTGTATGTCGGTGGCTGTGCAGCTTTGTACACGGCATCCAGTTACCCCAGATGCCGTGCACCAATTTGACTATACTATTTACTAACTGTGAACAGTAAAGACTTAGTTGCCTTAATTCCATTGGCATCAGTTACTTCAACTGCATAATTAGCTGATGAAGCAGTAGTCGGAGTACCAGACAGAAGCCCATTGCTACTCAGTGTTAATCCAGGTATTTGAGTTGTAGTTTTCCAATTAAACCCTGTGTTACCTGAGGTACCTCTAGTTACTGTAAACTGCAGACTATACTTAGTACCGACTTTAGCTGCAGTCATTGAGGTATTTGCAATCGTAGGTGCAGAATTAACAAGCATCACACCTGATCGAGTGGCAGTAACGCCTTTTCCGTCAGTTAATGTAACAACTGCACTATACGATCCTGCGGCAGTTAGAGTTCCACTTATCAAGCCAGAGGTAGATATGGACAATCCTTTAGGTAGCGAAGTTGCTGCGAATTTATAAGGCTGAACACCTCCACCTGCAAGTACCTGACTGGAGATTATCTGCCCTATGGTCATATTAGTAGGAAGCAGATTCGTAAGAGCAGGAGCTCCAATCGAGATGACTTCACTTCCTGCAGCGGATGAGAAGGTCAAGGTATCACTAGAGCTACTTGGAGTATAAGTGAAAGTAGCCAGGCCGTCGGAATTGGTAATCGAGTAGGACTTACCCTGAGCCGATGAAGTTACAGTAATTGGGCCTACTGCAACATCACAGTTAACACTGAGGATTGAAAATGAGACTGAGGAACCACCTGAAAGCACAGTTGGTGCTTTAGTAACTGAAAGCATAGGCTTATTAGAGCATGCTATCGCAGAAGCGACATTGAGACGTTTTCCAGTGATTGTCTGACCAGCCATTGCAGGAATTGTATCTCCAGACGATGCAATCAGGTTACGTGCACCAGCTGCAGTCATCGATGGTTTAGTGGCATAAATTAAGCCAATTGCACCTGCTACATGCGGAGCTGCCATTGACGTACCGGACCTAACTCCGTAGAATGGCGATACGTGAATTGTACTATTAATAGCATCACCAGGTGCTCCTAGCATAACAGATCGACGACCATAATCGGAATAACCCGACGTTACATCTGCAACAGTAGTTGCAGCAACACTTATCATATTAGGCAGTTTGAGTGCGGCAGGATAATTAGGAGTCACGTCATTATTGAGCCCAGTATTACCTGGTGCAGCTACGTGGATGATACGAGGTTCAGCAGCAATAGCATCTGACAGGATCTGTGAGAATATAGTAGATCCCCAACTATCATTAACAGCTACGATGTTGACACCTTTAGCTTTCAGTCCATTGAAATAGTTGACGCACGCAATAGCTGCAGCAGTACTACCTGAACCTGCGGCATTGATGAATTTACAAGCGGCAATTTTAGTATTCCAGTTAACGCCAGCAACTCCTTCAGTATTGTTACCTTGTGCACCGATAATTCCAGCAACATGCGTTCCGTGACCATTATCATCAATCGGAGTTGTTGAAGTTGGAGTTAGTGCATTGTACCAATAACCTGACCAGTTATTCTTGAGATCAGGATGATCAGCCTTGATACCTGAGTCAATCACGCCAATAATAACACTGGCTGAACCTGTTGATTTATCCCACGCAGTAGGTGCGGAAATCTTAGGCATATTCCACTCAGTATTTTTATAAAATACATCATTAGGAATTGATTCGATATGGACGATAGTATTAGGTTCAACGACATCGACCATACCAGAATTACGATAAGCTTGTGCAGCATCGGCATCTGTCATGCCAGCAGGCACTTTGATGTGAGAAACATTCACCGAGTCGAAATGCTGAATAACCTCGGCTGGTGGTAATCCTACGCTTTTACCCACGGATTTGTGGACGGATGTAGCATCACTTGAGGTGATTGACGAGTTAAATTTAACGATCAGTTCGCCAGGAACAACTTCAGCATCTTTAGCCACAGAAGTTGCAGCAGGTTGGTCATTCATGGCAACTTGGATTGCCGATTCAGGACTTGATCCACTTCCA
>CAIMXI010000277.1 GCA_903845365.1 uncultured Geobacteraceae bacterium
AACCCAGGTATTCTTCACTACCACCTCGTGAAAGTAAGCCCCAAGTAGCACACCAATGAACAGCGCACTCCATTTCAATAGAGCAATATTTGACCAGTGCCATTTTTTGGTAATGAACAATCTCATCACAACCACCTCAGCGATATTATATCCCGAATCATATCCCAAATCAAAGGAAACGCGTAATGCCACCAGTTCAGCCCACACCACCTCCGTACAGACACCAAACGGACCGAGACCGACCTCCCCGGATAACATTCTATACCATGGCGCTATGCGAGTGAATTCCTTGCTGAGGACAACAAAAGGACCGTCTATGGACAGAGACGAAAAAAAGGGGCTATTCGAAGTTATGGTGAAGACGTTGGAGAATGCGCTGGGTTGGATGCCGGAAGCGATGCTGATGGCTGCGTCATAGCGGTTGAAGGAGCGGCTGGCTGATGTCGGTCGCTCCTATCCTGATAAGGTACTCTAATAGCAGAGGATTTACATGTGACAAATATTCTGATCCATGTTAGCTTCGTATTATGAACTTGTTCAACCTCAAAAGGATAACCTATGTTAAATTATTTGAACTTCAATTCAATCAGAACGAAACTGCTTTCTATCATAATGATTTCTGCTATCCCCGTCGTGCTTGCATTCCTCTATTTTATCAAAGTTGAATATGATCAAAGTTATAAGGCTGCCAAACATGATGTTCTTATCGCTGTTCAAGCGATCGCTCAGGAACATAATTCTCAGGTTGATGGGATAAAAAATCTCCTCATAACCCTTTCCCAGTTTCCTGAAATTCAACGAATGGATCCAGAAGCAAGCACGAAAATTCTTAACCACATCCTTGTGCAGAGTCCTACAAACTTGAACATCGGTGTGGCGGATCCAGTGGGAAATGTGATAGCAACAGGTGTATTGCAACCTTTGCCTATTCGCTACAAGGTCGGCGACAGAAAATACTTTCAAGATGCAATAAGAACAAAGAAATTCAGCTCCGGTGAGTACACTGTCAGCAGGGCCGTGGGAAAACCAACAATTCATTATGCTCTGCCGATACTCGACTCATCGGGAAATCCCAAATTTGTCCTTTATGCCGCTCTCGATCTCACTCGTCTGAAAAGTCAGTTTGATACACAGAATTTTCCTAAAGGCTCTGTATTATGCTTGCTCGACCACAAGGGCATCAGACTTTTCCGATACCCTGAGATGGATAGTATAAAAAAGGGCACTCCTGATGTACCCCAGTTATGGAAGCAGATGACAGGTGATCAGGATAACGGAGTTTTCATCGATACCGCCCACGATGATTTAAAGCGAGTATTTGGTTTTCAGCGATTACGTCTTAACCCCAGTGACCCGCCATTCCTATACATCAGGGTTTCTGTGCCGAACGAATTTGTCATCTCAAAAATCTATCAATTCGTTGGCCTTATTCTAGGCATTTCATTACTGGCACTGTTTGTTTCATATCTCTTATCCAATTTCCTGGCAAAAGCATCATTTATCCAACCGATAGAAAAATTAACCTCAACGATAAGGGAGGTTGAAGGTGGTAACCTTTCGGCAAGAATCGGAATAACCCATCAAAACGATGAAATTGGACTACTTGCAAAATCTTTTGATGCTATGACCGGTGCACTAGCAGAAAAAGAGAATGCTAGAAAACTGGTAGAGGATTTACTACATGATAAAAACAAACAACTGGAACGTGAAGTAATTGAAAGGATAAAAAACGAGCAGCTTTTTAGAGACCTGTTTCAAAATGCTGCAGATCCGATCTACATTTCACTCGATGTTCAAGTTTTTATTTGTTGACAATCACTGATGTTGTTCTCCAACCAATTTCAAGCAAGTATCGCATGGCGAGCCAGTGAAGGTGTTGCATCCATACGACCGAGATCACGA
>CAIMXI010000278.1 GCA_903845365.1 uncultured Geobacteraceae bacterium
AACCCAGGTATTCTTCACTACCACCTCGTGAAAGTAAGCCCCAAGTAGCACACCAATGAACAGCGCACTCCATTTCAATAGAGCAATATTTGACCAGTGCCATTTTTTGGTAATGAACAATCTCATCACAACCACCTCAGCCATATTATATCCCTAATCATATCCCAAATCAAAGGAAACGCGTAATGCCACCAGTTCAGCCCGGTACCAACTCCGTACAGACAACAAACGGACCGAGAACGACTCTCTGGATAACATTGTATACCATGGCGCAATGCGAGTTGATTTCTCGCAGAGTGCAAAGCGGAACTAACGATTTGACGGAGGTGTTCTATGACAAAGAAAGCGGCATCAAGTAGGACCATATCCAGCACCGTTATTATATAAGCCATCCACTGCCTACGCTTGTTACCAAGCACAAAACAATTGCACGCCGTAATATTTAATATCTCCTTGAACCTGTACGTCCCAGCCTTTATAGCTTTTGGTAAAAAGGTAACTGCTCAGCATGCCTATACCAGCACCTGCAATAACATCGTGGGTGTAATGTTCTCGAGATTCCACTCTACTGTAACCAACAAACGATGCAATAACATAAGCTGGAATTCCATACTCCCAGCCGTACCTCCCTCTTACGAATTCTGCTGCAGAGAATGACACTGATGTGTGACCAGAAGGAAAAGAGTGGTCACCACCGTTAGGACGTTTCTCATTGATTGTATATTTGAGGCCATAAGTTGAACCTAGCGTCAATGCTTCAGATTTTCCAAACTGCATTGCACCATCAAGGTCTCGATATACAAGCGTCATGCTGGCAGTTACACCTGGAAGCACAAGCTGTAAAACTTCACCAGCCTGTTTAATACCATCGCCAGCCCAAGCAAAGGTAAAAGATGCTAAGACCAACCATATTGATAGAAAATTGATAACATTGATTTTTCTAATAAAATTATTTCCCACTATTATGCACTCCATAGGTTTTCTATGTCTTGATCTTGTGGAACCATATGCTAGGATGCTGTGAGTCCAATAACTTCAAATTTGCTCTGGTTTTTCGAATCAGCGCCATAGACTCAGCGGTGGATCGGTGACGACCGCACGCAGGATATCACTCCGAGAAATAAAGCCTACCAGGCGCCCGTTGTCGTTAGTGATAGGAGCTCCGTCAACACCGTTGTCAAGCATGACGGAAGCAATGCGTCTTATGTCGGTCACCGGTGATGCCGCAACCACAGGAGTGGTCATGACATCTCGTACCCGGCGGTTGAGGCTTTCAACAATCTGTCCGGCATCGATGTTTATAGCGGTTAGCAGGTCGCGTTCGCTGACTATTCCTACGAGTTGCGCTACGTTGTTAAGCACCGGTGCCTGATGGATACGATGATCGCGCAGAGTCCGCCAAGCCCGCGCCACATTGTGTTCAGCCAAAACTGTGATCACATTATGCCGCATGATCTGCTCGGCATGATAAAGCGGCCCTCGATCAATATCATGCGGCAGCATGGCGAGGTACGCGCGGACGGCATCTTCGCTAATTCGACCGGCTTTGCTGGCCATAGCCTCGGTGCCTGTCTCGTCGCCATCTTGTGCGATTGGGCGTGAAGCCCGTGCTTTTGAAATCGCATGTAACCGGTTCATCGTCTCAAGCGTGCCGCTGTACACCTGTCCTGTGATACCATAGACCGAAAACATGGTATTCCCCCTTTCTGTACCTAGTCCAAAATCATTGCGCTACTCCGGCTGCAGTCATAATCGTTTTAAACTTGGCTGCTGCGCCGTTGTAAAGGTCCAGTGCTTGTGCATTTTTCTTCCGATACTCAAGCAACGCTATCGGGTTCTTGTCAGTTATAAAGTTCTTGATGGCATCAAATGATTCCGCATACGCCTTATATGCCGCAATCAGGCCCGTTTTTCCCTCGGTAAGAAGGTTCTTCGCCTCCGGTGGCAGTGCTTCAGGTATTGCCTTCTTGGCTAATGATTCTCCAGCCAACAAGCATTCAGTCTTTGCCTTTTCGATAACGGAAGATACGTTGATGCTTACCTCTCCACCTTTAATGACATTCTTCAGTTCATCAACCGCCATCTTGACGGCTTTGTCCGTAAGATTCTCTACGTTCAGAATCTCCTTCTGGAATGCCTGTAGCTTTTCTTTGTCGGCTACTGAGAGAGTGATTGCTGGAATCTGTTGCAGTGGTGGAGGCGATTTCTCAGTTGTGCAGCCGCATATCGCCATAATTCCGCTAATGAGACCGATCAATACAATATTTTTCATGGTGCGAGTTCTCCTGCCATTGAATGTTTGTGGATTTACGGGAGAATTACCCCTCTCCCATACTTGATGACAAATTGCATGACTAGTCGAACAGCTCGGACATCCATGATTTTTTCTTGTATTGGCCGTTCTGGACATAGCCGTGCCCGTCATGTTCCTGCTTTCTGTGGTGCTGATCACTGTAGACAGGCTGCTGGTATTGCGGCTGTGGTTGCGTATAGGAGGCAGTTGCTTGTGTACCTGAGCGTTCAATGATTTTATCAAGTTCGCCCCTGTCGAGCCATACGCCTCGGCATTCAGGGCAATAGTCGATTTCAATTCCTTGGCGGTCTGCCATTTTCAGGTCAATTCCATTACATACTGGGCATTTCATGGTGTTTTCTCCTTTTTGTAAGTATTGAAACGAGATTTGGTTGAGTCGATGGCCACTCCCAACCTATTCTGCCTTTTGATAACCTTTAGATATTGCGCAATCCCACGGGTGCATCATGTGATTGCTGGCGTATTGATTAATACGACATTTGCATCGACAGTGGTAAACAGCCTGCTAATAAAATGAGGGACGTAAGTTTAAGAGTTGTTTTGCGGAGGGGTAAGGATTGAGCGGTATATTTTTTTAGGAGCAAGAGATAAGTAATGATGTAATTTATGAGCTAGATTTTGATCAGATACGGTCAGGAAGCCAAATATTGGATAATCCGCACAACAGCAGGCCGAATCGCACGAATCCTCTAAATTTCCGTCCGGAGCATCATTAGTCTGCTCGGAAACGGTCAGGTCAACTGATACAGGTGCTGCTTCGCTATGCAAATCACACGGATAGGCAAAACAAGTGGCTGGAAGTATCAAGTACATCAATATAATTATTAAGGAAATTGTTTTCACGCGAACGACCAAAAATATATTTTAATTATCGTTGATACTGTATCGTCTATTTAAATTAATGGCAAGGTATTTGCGACAGGTAATTGGCCTAACCCCAACATTCGTGTATTGCCGATCTACTCACGCTTCATCCATTCTCTCGATCCTACATTATTTACTGGGAAACCTTCATGCGATTGGTGTCTTTCCTTACCATCTCTTTAACTCTGTCGCAAATTAGAGGTATGGTACTTAAAGAAGAGCAACTTATTGCGGAACTACTGTTGGCCAGAGAGGCATTAAGTCGATACAAGAAGTCTGATAGTCAGAATGTAAACTGATGTAAACCTGCAATATGTTTTTTCCACAAATCAAGGAGTCAACATGAACATAAACAGGCTTGACCACTTGGTGCTTACTTGCCACAGCCTGAGTCGTAACTTGCCCGTCAGGAGTACCCTGTTTTTAGCCTTCAAATCGAATGTTCTCACGAGCCCTCATCCTTCCATTGCCCCCAAAGTCTTCACAACCTTTTTGGAGCATTCAGGACAATAACCATGAGATATTTTGGTATCTGTATGCTCTGAAATGTAAACGTCAATCGCTTGCCAAGTTCCGTCTCCATTACGGATCTTCTTGCACTGGCAGCAGACGGACAAAAAGGACTCGAGAAGTTTGACTTCTGAAAGGGCAACCCGCAAATCTTTAGCCAAATTGCGCTCCACATCAAACATATGTCTCAACTTAGATATTGTCCAACCCATGGTAGAGAATGCAATGAGTCGAAAAATTACATCCCAGACAGCAAAAAAATGTGATGAAAACTTGTGTCCAGACTGATAGTCAACACAGAACCAAACCATGACAGTGACAAATGATAGTACCGTTGCAGTACCACGTCCGATAAACCATGCCGAAATTGATATTGGCACGAAATAGAATACATACAGATTTAACTCATCATCTGTCATATAATCTAAGTATCCAATGCTAACTGCAACGATCAACGATAATAAACACCACATCCACACTGGTACTTTCAATTTTGAGAGCGAATCAATCATACAAACCTCTTTCCATGGTATTCACCAATGGGGACTATTTATAAAAAACATCAGATATCTGTCCCAAGGGCAGTTGCTAGTTATGGGTTACGGACTTCCAGATAGTGCGCTTTCCAGACTCCATTTCGCTAATATGCCGCATCTGAAATACCAGCGATGGATGCGAGCTGCACCTGTGTCAATTCCACGTGGGTCCTAATACCTTCAAATAAACGCCATGAGGATTTGTCAGCAATTCTGGTTATTTCTGCAGCTGGGGGCACTCATTGTCCTCGGCATAAAGTTACTCTGTACTATTTAGAATGCTCTGTCACGGGATTTTGGATTTAAAAAGCGTGATCGAGTAAAAAAATCTGCAGAGTATGTTTATTCAGAAACTATCCTGAAACCAATATCAAATGAGCTATAGTTGGGCGCACTACTGTTACGATCTGCTGCTCTGACATCGTTTGGACCGTTGATCCAGCTACCTCCCCTGATAACGCGACCAATTCCAGAAACCGCCCCTTGAGGGTTGTCTTTGGGGCTTTTGATGTAATATTTCTCTCCATACCAATCATTTAACCATTGCCAAACATTTCCGGTCATATCGTACAAGCCAATCCCGTTCGGCTGATAGATACCTGCTGGAGATGTGCCATTGTAGCCATCGTTTAGCCCAACAGTCTTCCATTTAGTCTCGCAATTGGTATCGCAAAAATTAGCGTACTTATACAGTAAGCTCATATCATTGAATCCGGCGAATCGTTCCTTCTTTCCACCACTGCGAGCAGAGTATTCCCACTCTGCTTCGGTTGGCAATCGGAATTTGTGTAATCCGGATTTGTTAAGCCAATTGATAAATGCCTTAGCGTCGTCCCAAGTCACACATGTTACAGGGTGCCGTTCATTTTGAATGAAGCCAGGATTTTTCCAGTTATTATCAGGCTGCCTGTTCCAATCTTTTCCGTTGAAAACAAAACATCCGCCCCCTTTTTCAGTTTCAGTCTGGTAATTGGTGGCCTCTACAAAGAGCTTATACTGACCAACTGTAACATCAGTTTTGCTGATGGCGAAGTCAGCAACACATACTTTGTGAACAGGCTTTTCATCTTTGTCCCCCTCACCAAAAGTATCCCCCATTTTGAAACAACCACCTGGAACGGCGATAAACTGAATGCCAGTAGCGATCTCCTTATATTCTTTGGTACTTGATCTCTCAACACTTTGTTTTTCCGACGTTACGTCAGATACCCTTGACGCCCACCAGAACTGACCCTTTTCTGTTCATC
>CAIMXI010000279.1 GCA_903845365.1 uncultured Geobacteraceae bacterium
GTAAATCATTCGACATCCTTACAACTCGTTGATATTGCAAGGATTATATATCACATAACCAATAAAAACGCAAGCAGAATATGCGATGTTTTGTAATTAATTCAGCAACTTAACTAACAGATAGCTTTTGCGAAGGCATCATTATTGATATTCTCCTTAATTTCACAATCTCTTTGAGGTTTACTTATATTTTCGGGCTGGTCGGGCTGGATTGACTTAATAATAGAAGCATCTAAATTGCCTTCAAGATATGCTGATTTTAGAATTAATTTTCTAGCTTTCTTACGCTCTTTTCTCATGGCGTACAATCTATCCATATATTCAGATCTTTCGTCAGCTGGCATTGATACATATTTCTTACGAACCCAACTTTGAGAACGTTTTATTCCCCAGCAACCAAATAAACCCATCGCAGGCGTTTTTTCGCAGAAAATATACCAGCCATCCTCGGATAATTGTGAATCATTCTCAAAGCTACATAAATGCAATTTGGCATCGGCAATAATTTGTTTAGGAGGAATCAAGCCAAGACTATTCATGGCTTGTGAGAATTTGAGTCTGGAATCTAAGCTCATCCTGAGCACTCCTTGAAATAGTATTGAATAATACGATCGCCCATTGTGACGTTACTTGGAAACAATGTTCCCCATGTTTCAGGAGCCATCAAGGCGGTACCCATGTTATTCTCCGAAGCAAAATATGCGTATTACAACTTCATAACAAGGAAAAATAGGCTGACTTTTTCCTAGCTCAATTGGTATTACTTTCCATGCCGCTGATGATGCAACTTAACTTGCGTTCCCGCTGTCCCATTGCCATCTGCTTCTCCTTGGCGTATGAAAATCGTTTGTAAATATGGCCTACACTCTGCTTGCGCTTAGTGATGTGATTCTGCAGACGGTCATCATATCATCTGTAATACCTAGCCAGCAGGATTTTTCAGTAATTTATTGGTAGCTTATTTGCTAATTCTGCTTGACAGCCTGGATCATCACAACGGACTTCAACAGCTTCGTGTATCAATGTTTCCACGCGGCTAGCTCTATGTCTATTACGCTCTTTTCTCATAGCATACAGCCTATCTATATACTCAGTTCTTTGGTCAGTTGTCATTGACGCATATTTTTTATTAAGCCATCTTCGAGCACGTTTTATTCCCCAGCAACCAAATAAACCCATCGCTGGCTTTTTTTCGCTGAATATATACCAACCATCTTCAGGAATCTGTGTATCACTCTCAAAGAGGCACGAATGCAATTTGGCGTCAGCAATAATATGTTTCGGAGGAATCAAGCCTAGTCTATTCATGGCTTGTGAGAATTTTTGTTTAGCATCTAGGCTCATCCTGGGCACTCCTAGAAAAATGTGATCGCCTATTGTGACGTAATTTAAAACATTGCTCCCCATGTTTCAATAGCCATCAAGGGGTAGACTAATCTTTTGTAGTCAAAAATGGAATGGTCAAAGTAGCTGCGCGATAAAGCTGAGGTTAAAGACCCTCATCGTAACCTTTAATAAAGTCTGCCATTGTTAAAGGATACGATCTTGTTTCTGTTTGCCATCTATATCTGAATTGCTTTTGACGACGATGGTGGTGCTGATGGTTCAATGTATCTCTCGGACACTGGGGTCTGCAGGTAATACGCGATTGTCATCACAATAGGAAAGATCAGAATACAGATAAGCACGAATCTCCCTATTGGGTAGGCCGTCCTTCTCTGGCTGCGACCTATCAGGTAATAGAGCACCGTTCCCACAGGTGGGAAACAACAGAGGGCAATAATCCAGATAAGTTTCGTGGTAAAATTCCTGAAGGTATTTATCGTTACGTCTGCAAGTGCGTACAGCCAGATGATCGAAGGTAGTGTAATTAAAGCCAGCACAATCAGCAACATTATTATGGTCATTGTATTATTCCGAAATATTCAAGATCACGCGTATCAAACATCAGCTCCAGTAAAACTGTAGACGGCGCTTAAGATATTTACCGACTGTTAAGAATATCAATTGCTTCATAGGCAACAAAGGTACGGTTACGCTGCTGATCATTCGGAATGTTGAGGATGCCCATTTCTGTCAGTTTGATTAAGGCATTATTGGCTGCCGGAAACGAAACGCCGAGTTCCGCTTCTACCTGCCTGGCAGTAACTACCGGTCTGCCGATTAGTAGCTGCGGTAACTTGTTGACAGCCGAATCAGACCTGATACGCAACTCAGCTATCCGTTTTTCCCAGCGTCGCAACAGATTTTCGAGTGCGGAAGCCGTATGGATTGATTCCTTTACTGACTCTTCCACAGCCGTGGCGAAGAACTGAATCCATGCCTGCCACTCTTCTCGTAACTGTACGCCTGCCAGCCGGTCGTAATATTCCTGCTGATAATTTTTAAGATACCCGGCAATATACACCGGTAGATATCCTTCCGCCGCCAGCATGATTGGTAGCAGCAGACGACCGACACGACCATTACCATCGACAAAAGGATGAATAGTCTCGAACTGGGCATGCGCAATTGCCATACGAACTACGATAGGTACTTCAAACATGTCCTCTTCTGTAGGTACGTCATGAAGAAACTCGATCAGCTCTTTCATGCAGTTTGGTACCTGTTCGTAGGGTGGCGGCACAAAACGCGCATGGTAGATTTTACTTCCGCCGATCCAGTTCTGTATTTCCCTGTATTCGCCTATATTCCAGCGATAATCAGTTCCATGCATCAGGTTGCGGTGCAGACCTTTTATCAAGGTTTCATCAAGCGCAAGAAGGCCGCGACCTCTTACCGCATCCAGGCCGACTTCAAGGGCTTTGACGTAGTTCAGGGTTACAAGCACGTCCGCAGGTAAGCCTTCATCACTGCCGGTGGCTTCATAGGTGAACAGTTGATTCATGTCAGAACTGGTACCTTCGATTTGACTACTACGAACTGCTTCACGTCGGTCAAAGGTCCGAGTAACGAGGTTGGGGTTGGGTAGTCGTGCAGTGGAGACCCGGAGTTCACCTAGTGCCTCATGGGCATGGATAACTTCCTTGATTATTCCTTTTGAGGGTATGAACCTTGGGGGAGCTTGTGGGATGACAGCGAACGCTCCTGAGTGTGCGGTTACCGGAACGAGTTGCTTCTGCCTGGCTGGACTGAGATCGGTCTTCTTCATGGTGATATCCTTTAATAGATGGACAAGCCATTAAAGGATA
>CAIMXI010000280.1 GCA_903845365.1 uncultured Geobacteraceae bacterium
ATTGAGGAGCCACTTATGAATAAAACCCTTACCAGTGAAAATTCACCTTTGCGTATCGATACAATCGCATTACCAGGCAACCGTGGCCATATCGGTATGACTTTCTGCCCAGGCAAGAAAGATAACCAAGGATACTCCGGTATAACCTGGGATCGGGATTTGGCTACTGACTTGGATTCAATTGAAAATTGGGGAGCGAATGCCGTTGTAACTCTTCTGGAGGAATTTGAATTGAAGATGCTTGGGATTTCAAATCTCCCATCACTTCTTGTTTCCAGAGGCATTGAGTGGCATCACCTGCCGATTCGCGACGTGGATATTCCTGATAAACATTTTGAATTGAGATGGAGGGAAAACGGGCAGCGGATAAAGTCGATTCTTTCTGGAGGTGGCAGAGTGCTCCTACACTGCCGGGGCGGTATTGGCAGAACCGGTACAATAGCCGCAAGACTGCTCGTGGAATTCGGGTTCAAGCCTTCCGATGCCATTGACTTAGTGAGAACTACACGACCTGGCACAATTGAGACTGAAGCCCAGGAGCAGTACGTACTTAAGCTGAGGAAATGGCCGAAATATTTTAAGGCTTCCATATCATCAATTGCGGAATTGTGAATTTTATTATCTTTTCCGTCACTTCACAGGTGAGATACCTGGATAAATCAGGCATATAACAATCAGGAGGCATGCAAATGGAATCAATTTTGAGAATACACCTTGCAGACAGGATGCAACTTGGCGAAATGAAGATTCACAAGGAACTGGCAGTGGTACCGCTTTTCAGCTCCGAATTGGGCGGTGGATAGATAGGTTGAAATTGTGGCTGTCAATTGTGCCGTCGATTATATATTCAAATGTGTGTGGAGATGCGACTGAAATGAATGAAATTAATAGAAAACAGTTTACTGGTTGTCTCCTTGGTGGCGCTGTCGGTGACGCATTGGGCTGGCCAATAGAATTCGATGACATGGAATACGTTATCCAGAAATACGGACCAGCCGGTATTCAGGACTTGGTTCTAGGCGAAGGCGGCAAGTTTGAGATAACCGACGATACCCAGATGACACTTTTTACTGCCGAAGGATTGCTACGAGCCTGGGCTTCAGCTCGTCATACTGGCGGTGTACCGGATTTTGCTGCAACGGTTAGGAACTCGTATCTCTGTTGGTTGAAAACACAGGGAGAAACAAGCTCTTCGCAAACAGAAATTCGTCCAGGTTGGCTTTTATCAATCGAATGTCTGCATCGAAGACGGGCACCCGGCAATACCTGTCTAAATGCATTAAATGGTGATGGTTTGATTTCAGAGAACGGCATCGTAGCCAATGCAAGTAAAGGATGCGGTGGTTTAATGCGAGCCGCTCCAGGAGGGCTATTGGCCTCGAGGATTATCGACGGAGACAGTGCGGGTACTGCTCGTTTGGCATTTGAACTAGGCTGTGCGACGGCCAGCATCACCCACGGGCATCCTTCAGGCTATTATCCGGCTGGAATTCTAGCTTCAGTTATAGCTTCCATAATTTCTGGCGGTTCTATTGAAGATGGAATCAGGATCAGTCTTAGTTTTCTTTACGATCGACTTGGTGCAAAGGAAACAATTGATGCTGTTCAGTCGGCTCTCGACTTGTGGTTGCAATATCCGAATGTAATACCTTCGCCAGCAACAATTGAATCGCTTGGGGATGGATGGACTGGTGAGACGGCACTGGCAATAGCTTTATACTGTGCATTAGTTGCAGGAGATGATCTTGTAAAAGGCGTAAGACTGGCTGTAAATCATTCCGGCGATTCCGATTCTACCGGGTCCATTACCGGCAACATCCTTGGAGCTTTGCTTGGTGAACTGGCTATTCCCAAAGAGTGGTTGAGTCAACTTGAACTGGCAGATGTTATCCAGCAGGTAGGCGAGGATCTATTCACCACTTTTGAAGGCTCAGAAAGCTGGCTGAAGAGGTATCCGCCAGAATAAGTGGTCGGGGAGTACTGCAGCCTTCTGAAAGGAAACCAAATGACCTTATTTAATATTTTACAGCAATACCACATGCAGCTAATGGTGCGTTAAAATGGTATGCACAACATATAATCGCGAGTATCATCAGCCAGGTTGAGGCAATCTGATTCGAGCGGAGCAATATATATGGGAACAGGAGAAACAAAAAGGAATTTACCTTACGGCTTCAAATTTATTTTTTTGAGAGATTGGACTCCAGTCAGGGGCCGCTTCTGCCAAAAGTTCCTTGTGTTATTTGAACATAATAGTTCTTTTGCCGCAATTTAGCGAATTCCCATTCATCAGGATTACGCTTAAATGCCTGGATTCCTAAAACTTTAAAATCAACTCTCCCATTATGATCTTTGTTTACATCCCACGCTGTTTTATTGCCCAATGCTTCAATAGCATTAGCTATCGTCATAGATTTAGGCTTATTTTTTCCGATATGAACTTGTTCCATGTAGATACCTGCAACGGCCCAACTAACATGCCTTACTCGCCATGCTCCCCCAATACCGGGTGCCACGAGTTCGCTGTAATACCTAGTGGCTCTACGCAACCCTAAACTTATATCAGCACGTTGGGTGTCAAATTCATCTATCGTTGGTACTAGAAAAGACATACAAGTCTCCTGTCCTTGTCAAACTGTTTAAGCAACACTTTAATCAGCCAATTTCCCGGCACTGAAAGACGCAGAAGAATCTCAGTCCACTCTCGGTTGTCTGACTCATTCTGCCCATCAGAAAGAGCCATTATTTTTAGTAATCCAGACCTTTCAAGTTTGAATTACAGTATCAAATCATTTTAAACATGCCGACTTGCCTCCCTCTTAACTTAAAGTTTATGTCACCTAGTTGTGTTCAATTCTTCACAAAATCAAAAATATATTTTAACTCGTTTTAATGCCAACGGGAGCATAAAGATTTGCAAGTTTCTGAGCCATTTCAAGAAACTCTTGTCGTAGACTTTTAGGCCCTTTAACCTTAACCCGTTCTCCATATCCACGGAGCCACCAGCGCAACTGGTAGGAATTGCCGACCGTACCCTGAAATAACCAAGCCCCATCACGTTCGGTAATTTTTTGATCATCAGAAATGGGTGTCTCCCGAAGACGCTCAACATCGGCTTTGTCACTGAATAATGCTTTCAGTTTGATGTCGTCCCCGATCGGAAATTTCAACTCTTCATTGATGTATTCATCCAGATTAAAACCTTCTGGAATCGTTACTGGAACGTCAGAGGACTTGGCTTCCACAATTCGATGGAGAAGCAGTAATATCGGATCTTCATGTTTGTTCAGAGTTGCAATCAGATACGTCAAGCCTTCGACAAATGCCATTCCCAGAGGATTGACGTCATAATCTCTTACTGGGCCGCCAAGCGTACGGTACGTTGCATTAAACCTGCGCTCTTCTAATACCGCCGTGTAGACGGTATCCCGTATGTTTTCGCCAATCTCAGGATACTTCATCGGCAGATTACGTGACACCACACGCACTTTGTCCGGCCAGTGTGAAAGACTGGATTCAGTCGTTTGCCTCATCCGCTCATTTGCAGCCTTGAAATACGGTTCCAGTACTTCCATAGCTCCACGCGGAAACATGCGCTCCAGATGTTTCTGAGCCAGTGTAAATGTTAAAGCCGTTACCGGGTCCATATTGGCGATGCCAAAGGCCGGAGCGTCCTTACGCCAGCGCCATCCGGCTGGGTTATTTCCATCACAGTGTAGCGGAAACTCGTTCGCATCGAGCGAGAGAAGATCTCGTTGAATTGTACGCAGAGAGACTTCAATGCCAAATTCAGTAGCAAGACGATCCCGTAAAGTGGTCGTAGAAATTATCGCCTTGGGAGGAAACAGCTTCAAAATTAACCATTGTCGGTAGATGGCACTCATTTTCATGGCTCCATTTATAATACAATCGCACGTCAGGTATTGACGCGCCAGAATGATAGATTACACTACATAATCCGATTTGCAAGAATTTTGACCTGAAAAGGAAACCCACCATGCCGAAAAAAACACATTCACTCAGCAAATCCCGCTATATGAAAGGGCTTCAGTGCCACAAGGCACTCTGGCTTTTAACCCACAAACCGGAGCTACGCGAAGAGTCTGAATCTGCAAATCAAGCTTTCGCTCAGGGGCACAAAGTAGGTGAGCTTGCACAGGAAATCTTTCCCGGTGGGGTTCTGATTCCGTTCGATGACCTGACTTTTGACGAGCAACTTCAGAGGACACAAACAGCCCTTACCAGAGCCAAGGTCATCTACGAAGCGGCTTTCATACACAATGGCGTCTTCGTAAAAGCAGATATCATTCGCAAGGTTCGTGGCGGCTGGGAATTGTACGAAATCAAAGGTAGCAGTAAGGTGAAGGATATTTACCTTGATGACACGGCAATACAGTATCACGTCATTACCGGTGCTGGACTAACCATAACCAAAGCATTTGTCGTACACCTTGATACAAGCTATCGCCGTAACGGTGAGCTTGACCTTGATAAACTATTTACCCAGCACAATGTCACCAAGGAGATTCTGGAACGGCAGGCCGATGTCAAAAAGGAGACAGCCAGGCAGACAAAGATGTTGAAGGGGAAAATGCCCAATATCGATATCGGCCCCTGGTGTAGTGACCCGTACGAGTGTGATTTTATGTGTCACTGCTGGAAGGACGTTCCTGAAGATTCGGTATTCGACTTGGCTGGCAAGGGCGCTGATACATTTGAACTCTATGGGCAGGGAATTAAGAAGTTGAAAGACATTCCTCTTGATCAGGTCAAGGGAAAACAGCTCCAGCAGGTTGAAATTGCACGGAGTAAGAAGATGGTTGTGAGCAAGAAGGGGTTACAGCAATTTCTCGATAAGCTTCGCTATCCGCTCTATTTCCTTGATTTTGAAACTTTCATGGAGAGCATTCCGTCTTATGATGGCATGAAGCCGTTCCAGCAGGTGCCGTTCCAATATTCGCTGCACTTGCTGAAAAAAGCTGGTGGCACTCTTCATCACACAGAATATCTCGCCAAGCCTGGCGTTGATCCGCGCAAGGAAATTACCGAACGAATTCTTAAGGATATTCCGGAAGGTGCCTGTGTACTCGCCTATTGGAAATCCTTTGAATCAGGCCGGATTAAAGAGTTGGCTGAGCAGTTTCCAACCAAGAAAAAACGTCTGCTGTCGATTATCGACAACATGGTTGATCTCATCGAGCCATTCAAGGCCCGTGATCTCTATTCCTGGAAGCAGAGGGGCTCACATTCTATAAAGGCCGTTCTGCCGGCGTTCGTCAAAGGAATGTCATACGATAATATGGAAATCGGCGATGGCGGCGCGGCGATGGAGGCGTACCACCAGATGTGTGATTGTGCCGATGACCCAAAAGAACTGGCACAAGTGCGTAAGAATCTACTGGAGTATTGCAAGCAGGATACTCTGGCGATGATCAAGCTGTTGGAAGTGATTATGAAGAAAGCTGGGAAATAATCCATGAACATTATCCTGTCCTCGACCTTATGGAACCACCATCAAAAGTCTATGCCTGAACAGCGTCATCAAAGCGACCGACAGCGGACGGTTTTATCCGCTTGTATGGTGGAAGGATTATGTGATAAGTTGGACAAAAGTGCGTCCTCATTATCTACTTGACAGAGAGCCACTTCATGGGAGGTTTAGATGCCAAGTTTTCAAGGAGAGTTTGATGGATTATGTGGGATGTATGCAGTTGCAAATGCTTTTGAAGTGTGCGGTCATGAGGACACAGAGGATTTTTTTAGAGTGGCGTGTGCCTGCATTCCAAAAAATCGTTGGCCTGAAGTGTTATGGGAAGGTGTAACTTTTCCTGATATGAAAAAGATGGTTAGGGCATGTATAAGAGAGTATACGCTTAATCCAGCAATCGAGCTAGGCTTTCCTTTTGAAGAAAATCCCCCAAAAAGCAATGCTGAATTTTGGCAGCGGTTTGATGACATATTTAGTGACGATAATGTAATATGCGGAATCATAGGTCAAACTAAACCGGACATTCATTGGATCGTGATTACACGTGATAGTGTTCGCAGATTGACTTTCCATGATTCAACGGTAGACAGACCCTTCGTAACTAAAAACCGTGCATCACTATATGCAGGCGAAAGGCGTCAGAACCCTAATCAGTGGTTAATAGACCGAAGGGAGTTAATTACCTTTACCATCGCCTGATTGACAAAAGTGTCTATATTATGAAGTTATCGTTTATTTGACACAAACTGAAAATCTCATAACTTTATTCTGAAATAAAGATATGATTTTGTATTGGATGACGAAAGTCAACATCAACATCTGGTTCACACATGTCGTATATACTTCTAGGAGTCTGTCGGACTGAGCCGAAAAACGGCTATTTTGGGCAAATTATGAGGCCGGTTCATTCGTTTGGCATTTCAAGGCCGTATAAATGAAATTTGGAGGCCACTTTTCAAAAAATGACGAAAGTCCGACAGACTCCTAGGCACCTATCTGCAGACGCATGCCCTCTATGAGACTTGCCTTATACATGTAGGTGCTGAATCCTGTCCGATCAATAACCGTTAAAGAAGAACAAATCAAATATTAGGACAAGGAAGACGATATGAATAAGGAACCTTCTTATACGCTTCGCGATATCTCAAAATGGGCCGAAAGTGAAGATGTTGGTTTGCCAAATGTGCAAAGGGGTTTTGTTTGGAAACCTTATCAAATTGAAATTTTATGGGATTCGTTGCTACGCGGTTATCCAGTTGGGGCATTTGTTTTATCTAAAAAAGACAAAAATGACAAGACACAAAATGATCGAAATTCTTTTTACTTGTTGGATGGGCAGCAAAGAGCTACAGCAATTTGTTTAGGCTTTGGTAATGAGACCTTCAGACATTCAAAAGATCATATAAAAATATTCATTGATTTAGAAAAACCTCAAAGTGGTGACAATAGAAAATATGTTTTCAGAGTTATTACTAAATCTCATAAATGGGGGTACGAAAGAAATGACAACATGCACACACTAGAATCTAAACAAATTAGATATGCAATGTCCGAACTCTATGAAGTTGAAGATCATATAAATGAACCTTTGGATAAATTTTTCCCATTTGACGCAATACTGCCAGTACCATTAGAGATTTTTGTGAATGCCGCTTTGAGATCAGCAACAGATCAGGAATTATTGAATGATATTTACAAGTGGAAGCTTTGGACTAAAGTACATAAATCTTGGGAATTTAAAATAGAAACAAATAAAACATCAAAAAAAATACAAATAGAATTACGAACACGAGATGAATACATCGAGAGGATTATTAGTATTTATAGAGACTTCATTAAGATGCTAGATCCAATAGAAGGCCAGAAAATACCAGCTCTGTATCTTGATTTAGCCCAAATCTCATCTGACATCACTTCGGTAGGTGAATTAGCAACTGAACAAGAAAAAGAAGACAATATTAATAAATCAGATGAAATAGAGAATTTATTTATTCGTTTAAATGCTGGTGGGACTCCGTTAAGAGGAGAAGAACTAAACTACTCTATATTAAAGGCACATATCGACAAAGAGCTCCAAGATAAAATAGAAGATTCCTGTAAGGGACTGTTTAATCCTGCACGTTTTATCACCATAGCTTACAGGCTATTCCAAAACGAAAAACCAAGTATGATTCAAGATGCCATTTCTATGAAGATTCGACCAAAACAATTTCAAAAAGCCATTAAGGCTGACTTTGATTATAAATCGTCATCAGAAAAAGGATTTAAAAGCTATATAAAAAACATGCTTGAGGACAAAGAATACAAATCAAAAACTCTACTTGAATATGCTATTTACATACTTGAATATCATAAAGACTCTAACCCTTATGGCTTACCCTATCCAGTCGTGTCACATCTATCGGATGATGCCCCTGAGGTTATATTTATGCTGCTTTATCGTTTGAAAATAGGAAAAGATAGATTTACTTTTGACACTATACATAAACAGATGCTTGGTATTATTTCACTTTTTGCTTGGCTTGGAAAGGGCGACAAACAGAAGGATCATTCTAAATTGCTATTAAATATTTGGCCTTGCGTCACATCACTTGATTTGAAACAATTTTGGTCAGCGTCAACTGTTCAAAGAGCAATGCTTGACAATATAATGCTCTCTATTCCAACGTATTCTCAGGTATCTGAAGCAATACCTCGTAGAAGACTACAGCCTGACAATGATATAATAAGAAGAATTATCAATAATAATCCAAATATGGGGCTATTTATTGATAAAACTTTTAAAAACAAAGATTTGATTTTATATACGCAGAGAGAAATAACATCAGAGTGGTTTAAAAAAGAACATTATGATTTAGATGACACCTGTGTTCCCTTTGATTGGGATCATATTTCCCCTAACAGATACCTTTATAATCGAAAAAAAATCCCTGAAGCTATTAAGTACTGGTACAAAACTAATGGCAATTTCAGAGCATGGCCATATTCTTTAAACAGAATGGATCAGGACGGAACTCCATCTGAAAAGTTAGATCCATTGAATATTGAACACTATACTTACGGTTGCGATGATGAATCATACAAAAAAACAAAGATATTTTGGCAAACACATTTAAAGTGTAACAATATAGAGCCTGCCGTTTTAGCGAAATTATTATTAAAGTGGTCATGTTGTGAAGAGGAGTGGTTGGGTTGTGAAGTAAGCGATTTAAAAATAGGGTGGCAGATCGTTTACAATATGATTAATAACCGCAACCTTTCGATAATATCTGAGTGGTATAGAAACTTAAAAATAGAAAGTCTGATACCTACAAATACAGAAGTGGATTTTAGTCAAATATTTAATAGAGGAAGATGGAGCTTTAATACACAAAAGATTAAAGATTTGTCTGATGGATTTGATGAAGAATATCAATATTGGTTTAGTAAACCTATAAGCATTGGAACCGCACAAATATATATTTATTTTGGCCATCCAGAAGTATCAATCAATAATAAACTGTGTATATTAAATGAAAAAGAAATAGAATTTGGTATATTTGATAAAAATGAATCTAATGGATTCATCGCTAGTAAAATAAAAAATATACCTGAGAAAATGAGCAATACATATTTGACTTATGAAGAGAATTGGATTTATGGCAATTTTACTCTCGTTTCTATCGACGAATTTTCATATGTGAAATTATTTTCTAATTTCAAAAAATGGTTAGAAAGATTCCCAAATAAGGAGATCAAGAAGTTAGCTGATCAATTTGCTGACAGTCTTAGTGCTAAATATAAAGCAATAATATGATTCTAGTTATTGCGCCAAGTTGGAAAAGATGGGGCTCCCATTGAATAATGAGGGACACTTCCCAATTTTTGTACACCTGCATGTCCCCCGCCGTCCAGCGATCTGTTCTAAACAATTTCCCTGACTACGATAGCTAACAAGGATACATTTGACAGGCACATTTATTGGCATTATTATGTGTGCAAAGGAGACACATAAATGCGAGCTACTATTGCCATCGATGATGCACTTTTTGAGGAAGCATTTTCCCTTTCGAATGTGAAAACAAAAAAAGAACTTATCACTCTGTCGCTTCAGGAATTTATCCGGAAAAAACGACTGGAGCATCTTGCCGGTATGTATGCATCCGGCGCGGTTTCCATGACCTGTGAAGAGCTGGAGGAGTTTCGTGCCGATGACAAATGAGATCATTCTTGCCGATACATCCGTCTGGATACCTTTTCTGCGCGGCTCCGGCGTACAGTTTCAGGAGCGTCTTGTACCGCTTATTATGGCCGACAGGCTGGCAACAACTCCGGTTATTATCATGGAGATATTGACTGGTGCAAAATCAGAAAAAGAGTACGACAAGTTGAACAAGGATCTGGCGGCACTCCGCTGTTTTGATGTTTCGGGGAAACAATGGCAGAGTGCCTGCAAACTCGGCTATACTGTGCGGCACAAAGGAATCAGCGTGCCGTTGACTGACACACTGATTGCCTCTGTTGCCTTGGAAAATAACGCACTTCTTTTGCACAATGACCGCCACTACGAAATGATCGCCTCCATAACCTCTCTTAAACATGAATATCTTAAGCCGGAGACACCATGACTATGCCGACTCCACATCCTCGTCATTAATCTCACAATCTTCGATCTCTCTTGCTTCCTCTTCATCAAACATAAACTGCTCCAGCAATCTGCCTGGTACTCTGCGATATTTGCGGATGTCCCGCTCCCGTGCAACAAGAAAGAAATTGTTGAATGGCAGCAGGAATATATCGTGCCCGGAAAGATCAGTGCTGATTTCGTCGATGAAGCTGTCTGTCAGCTTGGAAAGTCCTGACATCATGCGCAGTTCTGGCCAAGTGATACGGAAGGGTTCCTCAAAATTTCCTGCAAAAGTTTCTTCGTACAGTTTGGAAAGATTCAGTGCCGTTGCTGTTGCTGAGTGTACCATGGTCGTGCCTCCTTGAATTAGTGTTGAGGAGAATATCTCATAGGCATACGACAGATCGTGACGTGCAAGAGCAGACAATAAATTATTTCTTTTCGAAAATTATTCTGGCAGAAGAGACACCCTTTAGCCCTTTCAGCGCCAGACTGATTGAGCTTGCATATTCCTGAGAGATTCCATCCAAACCATCCACCCCTTGAATAACTCCATGTCGAACCGGCACTCCTAAGGAACGCTGTATACTATCCTGCAAACCGGGTAATTTACTTGATCTTCCGGTTAGAACAATACCAGTCACGAGATTCTCACTCAAAAGTGCTATCTCATGTTCTGTATCATTATCAGGTGTTAGTGCTTTCTTTAATGCCTTACACAACTTTTCGGTCCAACTCCCGACTTCTGCGCCGAGGCTGATCATGCATGTCTGCTCAGAGCTATCAAGGTCAATAGAGCCATTTGCGTAATCAATTTTCAACTTCTCCGCTTCGGACTCTTTTACTTTCAAACGAGCGGCAATACGGTCGGTTAAAAGGTTTCCTGTCATATAGAGAAAAGATACGCCGTAAAGCTTGCCGGATTTGTAGATTGCCATAGTATTGAA
>CAIMXI010000281.1 GCA_903845365.1 uncultured Geobacteraceae bacterium
GGCCATAATCGTCGACGGGCGGGGGCAACATTTCGATCCAGATGTCGTGGACGTTTTTATTGCCCAGGAGTCAAATTTCCGGCAAATCAGTGAGGTAATAACCGACAAAGAGGCATGTTCTGAAACTCATGCTCCCCTCGTAGCCGTTGTCGACACTTTGCAGTAAAATGGTTTGCCATCGCCTGAGTCAGGTAACTTTGGAGCATCATGAACTTTGAAAAGCATTTGCATACTTCAATATTTTCTGAAAAAACAGTTCTGACGGTAAGCCGTCTTACCGCTCTTCTTCGTGGAGTCCTTGAAGAAAACTTCGAGCAGCTCTGGCTGCAGGGGGAGGTATCCAATCTTTCCTATCCCTCTTCAGGTCATTGCTACTTTACGCTTAAGGACCCCGGCGCTCAGATACGCTGCGTGATGTTCAAGAGCGCGGTAAAAAATATTAAATTTCGTTTGGGTGACGGCATGAAGCTGATTGCCCGTGGTCGAATTTCTGTATATGACCAGCGTGGCGAATATCAACTGATCTGTGAATACGTTGAGCCGGACGGAGTCGGCGCTCTTCAGACCGCTTTTATTCAATTAAAGGAAAAACTTGCTCTCGAAGGGCTGTTTGCCGAGACACACAAGGCTCCTCTACCACGCTTTCCTCGTACCATCGGTGTGATTACGTCACCTACCGGCGCTGCCATCCACGATATTTTACATATTCTGAAGCGTCGTTTTGCCTCGCTCAATGTGCTGCTCTATCCTGTACGCGTTCAGGGGGATGGTTCAGCGCTGGAAATAGCCGCTGCTATTGATGAGATGAACCGGCTGGCTGAGGTTGAAGTCCTCATTGTCGGTCGTGGCGGTGGTTCGTTAGAAGACTTGTGGGCATTTAACGAAGAGAGTGTAGCGCGCGCCGTATATCGATCTAAAATTCCGGTTATCTCGGCAGTCGGACACGAAACTGACTGGACTATATGCGACTTTGTTGCCGACTTGCGGGCACCTACGCCGTCAGCGGCATCCGAACTGGTGATTGCGAGTAGCGAAGAACTTCGCAACCAGGTTGCAGCATTATCCGGTAGGGCCAGGAGGTCAATTCAGGTTCTACTAACCGCTCGCGTTGCTCGCCTCGAAAGCCTTCGGAGGGCGTTGCATGACCCGCGTACGATGCTGGGCCATTTGGTGCAACGAACGGATGATTTAACTGGAAGACTCGCACTCGCCTTGAGATTTGCTGTCGCGCGTCGCCGTGCCATTTTTGAACGAATGCAGGATGCCCTGCGGCATAATGATCCGGAACACAAAATCGATGCGTTCCGGCAGATGATTACACTTTTGGTGACGCGATCTGAAGGACTACTGCTACAACGGCTTGATGTGCACAAACAAGCATTTTATGATCAGGCGGTTCGTCTGGAGGTGCTGTCACCTCTCAAAACACTTGCTCGCGGCTACGCAATTGCCTCTCGTGCAGACATAGGATCAGTTGTGTCAGACGCTGCTTCGCTGAAAATTGGTGAGCAGTTGCGGATTAAATTTAACCTCGGTGAAGCCGGCTGCCGGGTGGAATCGCTGGAAACCTGCAAGAGTTGACTCTCGCAGCCTTATTCTGTAAATAATCCAATAGCAATTTTATTTGAGAGGCAGCAACTACCATGGCTACTGACAAATTTGAAGCATCCCTGAAGAAACTGGAAGAAATTGTGACGCGTCTCGAGACAGGTTCTCTTTCGCTTGAGGATTCTCTGAAAGCCTTTGAAGAGGGGGTAAAGCATTCAGCTTTTTGCTCCAACAGGCTTGACGAGGCTGAACGGCGGGTTGAAATCCTTCTGAGACAGAAAGATGGTTCATTGAAGAGACAGCTTTTTGAATCGGATGAAGATTAACAAGAGGGGAGTGCAGATGGATCTGAAATCATATCTGAAAGAGCGATGCGCCCTTGTTGATGAGGCGCTGGACCGTTTTCTCCCGAAAGAGACAGAACTGCCGCACAATGTTCATAAAGCGATGCGCTACTCGGTTTTTGCCGGTGGCAAGCGGGTTCGCCCAATATTGATGCTGGCGGCGTGTGAGGTGGTTGGAGGGGATACCGGCCGCGCCATGCCCGCTGCGTGTGCCATGGAGATGATTCATACCTACTCGCTTATTCACGACGACCTCCCTGCCATGGATGATGATGATTTTCGCCGTGGCAGTCCGACAAATCATAAAGTGTTCGGCGAAGCAATTGCGATTCTGGCCGGCGACGCGCTACTGACAGAGGCATTTAAGCTTACCAGCGATCTCCGCTTGGCAGAAGGGTGCGATCCATCCGCTCTGCTCGCGGTGATCCATGAAATTGCGACCTCTGCAGGTTCCTCTGGAATGGTTGGCGGTCAGGTGATCGATATGGAAAGCGAGGGGCGCCAGGATATTGATCTTCCCACAGTCAAATACATTCACACTCATAAAACCGGCGCCCTTATCAAGGCTTCGGTAGTTTCCGGGGCGCTTCTTGGCGGGTCTTCAGGAGATAAACTGGCGGCGGTTACCCGCTATGGTGAGGCAGTCGGACTAGCCTTTCAGATCGCTGACGATATTCTTGATATTGAAGGTACAACCGAGGAGATTGGCAAAGATGCCGGCAGTGACCAAGCTCGTGGCAAGGCCACCTTTCCGGCTGTCTTAGGAGTGGCCGCCGCAAGAGAGGCGGCCCGGGGAATGATGGGTGAAGCACTGAGATCACTTGAAATATTTGGCGCCGAAGCCGATCCGCTGCGAGAAATAGCCCGTTACATCGTGCAGCGCAAAAACTGAGATTTCCATAATCTGAATTAAATGGCTGGCGAGTTCATAGCGCCGTCCAGTGGAATAGGCAGCCTGATAATTACAGTTGTCCCCACCCCAACCGCACTTTCAATCTCTAAAGTACCGCCATGCCCTTCGACGATTTTCCGTGAAATTGCAAGCCCCAAACCGGTGCCGTCCGGCTTCGTCGTATAAAATGGTTCAAAAATTTTAGCCTGAGATGCGGCATTAATACCGCAACCGCTGTCGCAAAATCGGATCTCGCAGACGTTACTGCCATCTTCCACACCGCACACTGATGTCAAAATAGTTAGACTCCCGCCGCTTGCCGTCGCCTGAAGGGCATTAATTGCGATATTGAGGAATGCCTGACGCAGTTTTTCGCCGTCCGCTCTTACTATTACGTCGGAAGCTGCGGATTCCAGTTGAAGTGAAACCTGCCGCTTTCTAGCGTCATCAGCCACCAGCATGACTACGGTTTCCAACTCATCCTGAACACGGCAGCGTGCCATCTCAGACGGCAGTGGGCGGGCCATGCGCAAAAAGTCCTCAACCACCCGGTTAAGGCGCTCCGTCTCCTTGATCTGTATTTCTATAAATTCATATTTGGGATCACCCGGATTGTAATCATCTTTGAGAATTTCGGCTGTGCCGCGAATCGATCCGAGCGGATTGCGGATTTCATGTGCCAGCACAGCGGCCATTTCGCCGAGAGTCGAGAGCTTTTCGGCACGTCGCAGGTTTGCTTCTATTGCTATGATCTGTTCGGACTGCGCCTGAAGTTTTTTGAAAGAAAGCTCAAGGCCGTCAGCGGTTTTCTGAAGTTCAACACTCCTCTCCCGCTCTCGCTGCACCAGAAGTCCGGTTACGCAGCCGACAACGTTATAAAGGACAATTTCAAGATATTTTTCCAGTTCTATTGTCAGATGCCCCCCCCACTGAAACAGGATATGTGGAGCATACACGATGCTAACGGTCAAAGAGCAGGCCAGGCCGCCAAAAAGGCCGAACCAGATGGCAGCCAGAATGATGGGCAAGTAATAAAGGCGCTGGAAGATGTCATGCAGATAATGCAGATTGAGAGGAGTTAGATAATGCAGAAGAGTGATGGCAATAATAAAGAGGGTAAGCAGTAGGATCCGTATGTTCGTGGACGTTTTCATGAGATTAAGGATATAAGCGCAGTGCGTGGTTAATACAAGAAAAATTGACGCGAAGACTTAAAGGCGCAAGGAAAGGCGAAACTCTGTAAGGTTTTAAACAAATATTATGCTGTCCTGCTTTTCCCTTGCGCTTTAGCGTCCATGCGTTGAAGAATAAGACATGTTATTGCCAAATTTTGTCACAAACCACTGACGAATATGGGTTCCAATGAGTCACGCACCGTGGGATTGTGATTTTTTTATATTATTATAGATAGTTGAAAAGAATTTGTGTTTGGCCTTAATAGTGCTTTTATATGTCAGTATCACTAACCAAAATCCGATTTACGTAAAAAACATAAAGGAGAAAATTATGTTACAGCAAATTCGTAACAGAAAGGGTTTCACACTTATCGAACTATTGATCGTTGTTGCGATCATCGGCATCCTGGCATCCATTGCCATCCCGCAGTTTTCATCGTACAGGGCAAAAGGCTTCAACGCTGCAGCAACAAGTGACCTGAGGAACTTTAAAACGCAAATGGAGTCAGGGTTTATTGACCTACAAGCTTATCCAGCAATTTAGTGAAAGGAGATAGTTATTAAAAACAATACCGTTATTATTAATACAGTAGCAGCAACTGAGACACAAACCCATCGTTTACGGTGCTTTAACCCAGCATTTTTATCTAATAACAAGCGGTTGGAGAATTGAAGTAAAACTCTGGCCGTATTTTATTTACAGGTCTCCACGATGGCTTTATATTGTCGGCATCTATGTTAATTTGTCTTGTGACATTTATTGGCACCTGTTCTGTCAAGCAGTGTCATAAATATTACTACTGAAGGAAGAGAATTTAAACGTAGGCCGTGATTTTGTATATTGAAGGCGTTACGACATTTGGCAAGAATATTGCTGTCTTTATTACTCATGCTTTTATCAAGCTCTGTTTTCAGAGTAAAAAACAGAAAGGAGAAAAATATGTTACAGAAAATTCGTAGCAGAAAAGGTTTCACCCTCATCGAGCTTTTGATCGTTGTTGCGATCATCGGCATCCTGGCAGCAATTGCAATCCCGCAGTTTTCGTCGTACAGGGCAAAGGGCTTCAATTCTGCAGCAACAAGTGACTTGAGGAACTTTAAAACGCAAATGGAATCAGGTTTTGCTGACCTCCAAGCATATCCAACAATCTAAGGAAAGGAGAATATTATGAATGACAAGACAGCTCTTATAAAAATTTGTTTCGTAGTTGCCTCTGTATTGGCAGCAGGTTCAGCGCACGCGGCAGCAATCACTGGCTCTACAACAATCGGAGGAGGTACTTTTGCTCCATCTAACAGCGTTGCATTACAGGTTTCCTCTTCTTCTACTGCATATTCTGTAACATCACAGCATTTGAATGGCAACAGACTTTACTTCGGAAATAATTCGGATCCTAAAATATATTATGGTACAGCAACACCCGGTACGTCCAATACTGTTACAGCGGCTGCAACTGCGACCAGTGTAACTGGTTATACTACCTCGATGTAACAATAAGACGCTATTGTTTATAAGCAAGAAAAGGGTTGAAATTTTTTCAGCCCTTTTTTATTTTATTTTATGGATTTTAGCCTTGTTTCTAGAATAAAAATGTTCCCGTGTGCCGTATTAATTTAAAGAAAGTTTTATTATGAAGATTTTGCTCGTTGTTCCTCGCCAGACAAGAATGCGCTCATATCATCTGCCCATCGGAATAGGCTATGTTTCGGCTAGCTTGAAACGTGCTGGGCACGATGTGACAGTATTAAACCCAAACCACTCTGTTGAAGATTTGCACCTCCTGCTTGAACAAGCAATCAGTGAGAATCGCCCTCAGGTAATAGGTATTGGCGGCATGGCTTTTCATCTTGCCGAAATTATGTTTGTTGCTGCTACGGCACGTGCTTTATTACCACGTGCCGTCATTATGATTGGTGGTCCTGTCGTTTCAAATTTGCCGGAAGCGACAATGACAGCAGTTAAGGAAGCTGATTTCGGAATCATCGGGGAGGGTGAGCATACGTCTGTACATCTGATGTCAGTTCTTGAAACTGGCTCAGACATAAGCAGTGTAAACGGTCTAATTTACCGGGATGCTGGGACTGGTGCCTTAAGGTACACTTCTGCTCGCCCTTTGGAGGAAAATTTAGATGTGTTTCCGTGGGTTGATTTTGATGGACTTGGTTTGGAAATATACGCTGGCCTGCACAGGCCCGGAGAATGTGCACCTGCGCTGATTCTTGACTCAGGCACACGTGTTATGCCGATTATGACGAGTCGTGGCTGCCCTTTTTCCTGCACATTCTGTTGCCATGATGCCGCAGGTCGTAGATACCGGGTGCGTTCAATGGATGATGTTTTAGCTGAAATCACCTCTGGCATAGAACATTTTAGAATTAATGCCCTTTTCCTTTATGAAGACTTGTTTTGTTTGCAACGAGACCGCCTTGAGGAGTTCTGCCGACGGGTTAAGCCGCTTGGGTTGCGATGGGAATGTTCGCTCCGCGTAGAACAGATCGATAAAGATATTCTTACGCTGATGAAAGAAAGCGGGTGTTGTTGTATCAGTTTTGGCGTTGAGAGCATGAGTACCGCTATTTTGGAAAGCATGCAGAAAAAAACTACGCGGGAGGGTATTGAAAATGCTCTAGCTTTGCTTTATGACTCAAATATTGCTGTATGGGCTAATTTAATTTTTGGTGACCCCGCAGAGACACTTGCAACTGCACAAGAATCCCTCGAATGGTTTTGTAACAATAGTCGATATAACCTTCGCTTCGCCTTAGTTGGTTACCATCCTGGTTCGCGAATATTTGATGATGCAGTCAAGCGGGGTCTTATCGGAGATCCTATTGACTACTTGTTATCGGGAAATCCGGAAATAAATTGCACGTCAATGTCTAATGATGATTTCCAGAAGATGCGAATCCTGATGAATAGAGCCATTATGTTATTTGGTTATGCTGGGCAACTTGTGGAAATAAAGCACTGCGGTGGTAATATTTATGTTGCAAGGTGCCTCTGTCCTTATTGTGACATAGAGAGTAAAGATATCACCATTGAGGCTTGTCCGGGAGTAATTCGCAGCATTAATTGCCATATCTGTAATAGGGCATATAGAGTGCCGGTAGTCGTTCGAACGACTCCACCACCAGAGGTAAATTACCTTATTGATACCTTGAGACGTTTGGAAAAGAGCGGATGTGGACACGAAGCAATCGGTGATATTTGCAGACGTATTATTTCCATAGATGCTGCTAATAATTATGCCAATCGCGTATTAATAGGCCATGCGGAAGTAGCGGGTGACTATCAGCGGGCTGTTGTTTTATTGGAAAATGCGATTGGAATCGATCCTTATAATCCATCTCTTTTTGAGCAGATTGCTGCCAACCTTACAAAGATGGGTGATCTTGCCTCAAGTCAAAAATATCTCAGAAAAGCCGCACATCTTCATTCTGTCAGAATTACGGAGACGTATTATATCGACGTTGATCCCAAACCTTGTCAGATCGTTTCTGCTTTTGATTCCCACAAGCTTGGACTTGATTCACTCTCCTCTCAAAAATATACTGACGCAGAAAAACACTTTAACGATGCTTTGGCAAAAAATATAAACTTTTCTCCTGCGTGGAGTGATCTGGGCATTGCTGTATTCCGCCAAAATCGATGCGCTGAAGCATTGGAATATTTCAAAAAATCAGTTGATATTGATAGCGACTATGCGAAAGGCTGGAATAATTTGGGTAGTGCTCTTATCGAGTGCGGTCTAATTAATGATGCTTTGACTGCCTGCAAAACGGCAGTTAGTCTACAGCCCGATCTATATGAGGCCCAAAAAAATATTGCTTCAGCATTATCCTTGTCAGATAACCTAAAGGAAGCTGCACGTCATATGTTGCAGGCTGCCGGACTGAAGCCAGATAAAGCGGTGTGCTGGCTTGAGGCGGGTGATGCCTGTTGTGAGGCCGGTATGATGTCAAGGGCTATATCCTGTTACAGGAAGGCTCTTGCTATAGACCCCTCCAATATTGTTTCTTCAGTCCGTCAGATTGACTCGATGTTGATGATTGGAGAAAATCACAAAGCTGAAAAAGTTATTGATACTATTTTCGTTCATCCTCCCGACGATCCTTCGCTACATTCTACTTTGCTTATGTCACTTCAGTATTTTCCGACGGTTCAACAGTCACGAATGTTTATTGAATCTACGCGCTGGGCGACTCAACATGGCATCAGAATTCCGAAGCCCATTCCTGATATGCTCAGTACCGACAGAAAATTGCGCATCGGTTATGTGTCAGCAGATTTTTATCGGCATCCAGTCGGCTTTTTTCTGTTGCCTCTTCTTCGTTATCGTAATCGTGATTCGTTCTCAGTAGTCTGCTATTCAAACGGTTTACGTGAGGATGTTATTACCGCTGAAATAAAAAGTCTTGTTGACGACTGGCGTAGTATAGCAGATCAAAAAGATCGCGATGTAATAGACCTCATTCGTCAGGACCAGATTGATATTCTTGTTGATCTTTCCGGACATACTGCAGGTAACCGTCTCACTCTCTTTGCCGGACGCCCCGCACCTGTTCAGGTATCGTTCCTTGGATACAGCCATACTACTGGTTTGAAGGCGATTGATTATCTACTTTACGACAATTACAGCCTACGTCTGGACGATGAACAATGGTTTACTGAAAACATAGTTCGCCTTCAGCACGGCCGTTTTTGCTATGAGGCTCCTGATTTTGTTCCGGATGTCGATTTTCTCCCCGCTGCAGAGAATGGGTATATAACTTTTGGCTGTTTTAATAACCCTGCTAAAATTAACGATGACGTTATTGCCATTTGGTCGCAGATTCTTTTGAAAATTCCGGATTCCAAACTGGTGCTTAAGTGGAAGTCGTTTGCATATTCAGATAACAGAAAACGCTTCATTTCAAAGTTTAGAGATCATGGTGTGCCCACATCAAGAATCGAATTTAGAGATAGTTCACCTCATTTCTTGATGATGTCAGAGTACGGTGATATCGACATTGCCCTTGATCCGTTCCCATTTACCGGCGGGATAACAACGTGTGAAGCTCTCTGGATGGGGGTACCCGTAATCACATTATGTGGTGAGACGCCAATTAGTCGGCAGACGGCTTCATTTTTGACTCAAGTTGGTCTGGGAGAATTTGTTGCTAACTCCACTGATGAATATATCGGAATTGCACAAAGTATGTCTGCAAACATTAACAGACTGATAACTTTGAGGAGCGGGATGAGATCCAGGATGCTTGCATCCTCTTTATGTAATGGAAAAGATTACACTACAAATATTGAATCAGCATACCTGGCAATGATTAAGGAAAAATGTTCTGCAGACAACAATAAAACTGTTAATGAAGAAGATATTGCGCGTGCCTTTGAAACGGCGGGTTTATTATTTACATGTAAACAGTATGATCGTGCTGAAGATATTTATCTTGATATCCTGAGCTGTCGTCCTGATAATTCGCGTGCCCTTCATGCTTTGGGGATGATTGAAGAAAAACGCGGAAATAATGATGCCGCAATAGGATTTCTGAAGCAAGCCATTGAATTTGACCCCATATATGCAACCGCTTATTTTAATCTAGGAAACATACATAAAAAAGTGCATAGGCTCTCTGAAGCGGAAAAATGTTTTAGAAGTCACGTTGAAATCGACCAAAACAGTACATACGGGTTGACCAGTCTTGGCGGAATATTATGGGCTCAGGGTCGTGCAGAGGAGGCCAATCATTTTTTTAAGCGATCATATTTGGTAGATAGGACAAAAATTGAGGCCGCCTCAGGTATGCTTTTTACAATGAACTACTCACCCATGTTTACGCCCGAAGAAGTATTTGCAGCCCACGCAGAATGGGGTTGCGCATTTGAAGGCAGTGTTAAGAAGTATTCGCATTGGACAAATACCAAAGATCAAAACAGAGTAATTCGGATTGGATATGTATCTGGCGATTTTGGAATCCATCCCGTTGGCTTTTTTATCGTTAATCCCATCAGGTCACATGCGAGAAATAAGTTTCATGTCATCTGTTACTCAAACCGTGCTGGTGATGATGTTGTTACCAGTTATATCAAGGAACAGTCTGATGGTTGGCGGGACATTAGCGGACGTAGCGATGACGAGATTTGCACATTAATCAGAAAGGACAAAATTGATATTCTTGTTGATCTTTCTGGTCATACGGGCAGTACCAGTCTCCATGTTTTTGCTCGACAGCCGGCGCCTGTCCAGGTTTCGTGGCTCGGCTACCCGAACACCATAGGTTTGAGCCGTATTCAATACAGGTTTACGGATGCTATAACTGACCCTCCAGGTCGGTCAGATGCCTTGCATACTGAGCAATTGATTCGTCTACCAAGCGGATTTCTCAGTTTTTTCCCTTCTACTGAAGCTCCTGATATTAAACCTCTCCCTTATAAAATTAATAGTTTCATCACTTTTGGCTCTTTCAATAATCTAGCTAAAATTTCACCAGAGGTCATAGCCGTTTGGTCGCGTGCTATGCATGCTGTGCCTGGCTCGCAGATTCTTATGAAAAATTCAGCTTTTGGTGATGCCACTACTGTTCAACGCTTTATCAATATGTTTAACGATAATTGTATTGAAGCGGATAGAATTAAACTGGTGCCGTCTACTGTTACTCATACAGAGCATTTGAACGTGTATAATCGCGTTGACATTGCGCTGGACTCTTTTCCCTATAATGGCACCACTACAACATGTGAATCACTGTGGATGGGGGTTCCGGTAATTGTAATGGCTGGTAAGCAGCATTCAGGCAGAGTAGGGATGAGTATTCTTCATCGTTTGAGTTTAGAAGAATGTATTGCGAACGATGAAGATGAATATGTTAAAAAAGCGACGTTGCTTGCCGGCAATATTGAAAATCTTGATTGGCTTCGTAGTGTGTTGCGCGACCGTATGGCGGCATCTCCCCTCTGTAATAGTTCCGGTTTCAGTCAGTCTCTTGAAAATGCATATAGAGAAATGTGGAAGAGTTGGTGTCTTGACCCTAAAAATAGTAAAGAACAGCGAACTGTTATTCGAGAAAAACACAGTACTTTTCGAAGGCTGCACATTGGCGGAACAACACGTAAAAAGGGTTGGGAAAATTTCAATGCCTTGTCGGATTCAACTGTTGACCATCTCGGTGATGCAGCTGATTTATCGAGATTTGAAGATAGTACCTTCAAGGAAATATATGCCTCACATGTGCTGGAACATTTTGAATATCAATTTCAACTGAAAGTGGTGCTTACTGAATGGTTTCGTGTACTTACTTCTGGCGGGACATTGTACATAAGCGTACCGGATCTGGATTTATTTGCTGAAATGTGGAATGAGCATGGGACTACGAATAGCGAACGGTTTTTTATTATGCAAATGATTTTTGGTGGCCATAAAGATGCGTTTGACTATCACTTTACGGGCTTCAATGAGGCCATCCTTTCAAAATATCTTAAAGAGTGCGGCTTTGTTGAAATACAAAGGGTTTCTCAGTTTGGTATTTTCAATGACACGAGCAATATGAAATTTAAAGGTATGCCTGTGAGTTTGAATGTCACAGCGAGGAAACCAGAAATTGGAAAGAACTTCTGATTGTCAGGAAAAACTTGCTGTACTTAGTTTCCGGTTTCAAATGTTACTTATTTGTAGTGTTGTGCTTTTTCTTTTTTATCCTTCAATTAATAGTGAAATTTGCCTTTTAGACGATAGGGATATGTTGAATAGTTATTCTCTCGTCACGCAATTTGACTTAATGGGGACTTTTTTTCCCAACAGTCGCGAAGGTCTCTATTACCGCCCTATGATTGGCGCCAGTTTTTTGTTAGATCGTTTTCTCTGGAATCTTGATCCGGCAATCATGCATCTTGAAAATATTCTTTTCCACTTTACAAACTCGCTGCTCATTTTTCTCTCTGCGCGCCGCATTATCTCTAAAACCTGCTACCTCCCACTTTTTGCTTCCCTGATTTTTGCTGTACATCCCATTGCTACTGAATCAGTAAACTGGATTTCCGGCAGAACGGATCTGTTGGCAGTTATGTTTATACTTGCTTCACTCTATTCAACGTTTTGTTACCGCCAATCCAGGAAGTTTTTATGGATTGCAGTTGCCGTTGTAACTCTCATCCTGGGGGTTTTAACGAAGGAAACGGCAATTGGTTTAATCCCTGCGCTTGTTTTTATTCTGTCTTCTGAAAAAACAGGAGTTGCACGGACACCGCATGAACTGCGGATTGAGCGGCAACCTCTAATTGTTTTCCTATTGGCTTGCTCGCTCTCTCTTTCTGCAGCACTATTATTTTACAACCATTACCTGTCGATAGTAATTGCTCTTTCATACTTCATTTACCTCTTGTGGTGCAGGAGAGGTGTTTTAAACAGCACGTCGTTACGGCGATATTTACTGATATTTACCGGTACCTCCGTATTTCTTTGGGCGTTATTCTGGGGTATTCGCAGGCTTGCATTTTCTACCCAATCACCACATGTAGCGAGAACTCTGGGACTTCTTTTTACTGATATGAACCATACCCTGTCACTTTTTTTCAGAGGCTGCGGTTTTTATGTTAGGAAATTTTTGTACCCATTTCCACAAAACTTTGTTATTCGCGATGTAAGTCCTTATTATTCATTATTTGGCATCTTGCTCCTCTGTTTGGTGGTGGTCTTGATAGTAAAAAGAAGGCTTCCTGATTCTTTGGTCATTGCAGGTTTCTGGATGATAGCGCCGGTTTTACCGCTTACTTTTGAAAGCATTGCCTGGACATCCTATGCTGAGCGATATGTATATCCGGCAGCTCCTTTCTGGATTCTTGCTATGGCTGCTTATTTATCATCAGCAGGATTTGATCATATCCCTGTTCGCATTCACAAAGCGTGTCTTGCAGTAATATCATTACTTACAATTGTCATGGCCGCCTCGACCTTTCAGAGAAATATTGTCTGGCAGACTAATCTTGCTCTTTTCAAAGATTCGGTTGAAAAAACTCCGGATTATAAGCCGGTTCGTGGTTTGTACATGACCGCACTTTACGAAAAAGGCTTATATGATGAGGCACTTGAGCAGTATCACATTGCGCAAGCTATCCCCTTGATTCAGTTTAAATACAATCCAAATTATGAGCTTTTTTACGTTCAATTATTAATAACTAAAAACCGCTTCGTTGAGGCGGAGCAGGTGCTTGACATTGTAAACAATAAAACTAAGGGAAAAGAGCCAGGGGTTTATGAAACCTATATAGATCTTGCTACCCAGATGGTATTGATAACAATTATTGATACAGAAAATAGACGTATAAAAGAAAGGATGGCCGTTGTTTACGACAAGTGGTATGAGCTGACAAAAGATCCGATGCTTCTGTATCGTAAAGGGCAATTTATGTTGTCATTGAATATGAGAAGTGAAGCGGGTACACTTTTTGCGAAGGCGGCTACAGTTTTTCCTGAAAACAATCCTTATCGTGGTTATTCAGAAAAACTGGCCAAGACACTGGGCACGTGAAAATTTGTGAATCAATGATACTATTCGCACTAAGCGGGGCAATAAATGAGGTCTACAAAGAACAACATTGGAACTATCACCATTTTACACACATTTGCTATTTTGTTACTAGGCATAGTTATTTACTCCAATAGCTTGAATGTTCCTTTCACATTTGACGACAAGCCAAATATTGTAAATAATCTAGCGATTAAGAATTTTGATTTGCTCTTGGATGCAGCTCAAGCGAAGGCTGATCTTCTAGAACCACGTCTAAAACCGCAAATGGTGAGCAGAATAGTAGGATACGCCACCTTTGCCCTTAACTACCATTTGCATGGCCTTTCTGTATTTGGATACCATCTGGTAAATATCATTATTCATCTGGCTAATGCTCTTCTGGTTTATTGTCTCATTAACCTCATATTTAGTAGTGGAACGACAGAAACGCCGTCGAATACAAAACGTGATGATGAAAAATCACGCAGCTTAATAGCTCTGTTCTCTGCGCTTCTGTTTGTGAGCCACCCTGTTAATACGCAAGCAGTGACCTACATAGTTCAACGTTTTACATCTTTGGCAACCTTTTTTTACCTTCTTGCGATAATTGGATACATAAAATCTCGGCTTAATAACAAGAAGGGTGCACTTTTCATAATTTCGATACTCTCGGCTGTCCTTGCCATGAAGACAAAGGAATTCTCTTTCACATTACCGTTTGTCTTGGTGCTAATTGAATTTATGTTTTTTAGTGATAAAATAAGCAATAGGGTCGTCAATCTTTTCCCATTTGCATTGTCTGCTCTCATCATACCGTTTTCACTCATAGTGACAAGCATGGTTGCAGGAAATCCTATAAATTCATCTTCAATTGAATTTGGTAGCACCACAGATATTACTCGATGGGAATACTTTCTTACGCAATTAACAGTAATTGTTTTTTATCTGAAACTACTCTTACCTCCGGTTATACAAAACCTTGATTATGATTATCCAGTTTTTCATTCGTTATTTACCCCAGAGGTTTTTTTGTCTGCTCTTTTACTGGGCTTTCTCTTGGCAGTTGGAATCTATCTGAGACGTGGCGCAATTAAAGACGTGTGGTATGCAAAATATACACGGCTTATTTCATTCGGTATTTTGTGGTTTTTTATAACAATCTCTGCCGAGTCAAGCATTATCAGAATCAAGGATTTAATCTTTGAGCACAGGTTATATCTGCCATCTATCGGATTATTTATAGCGGCTATTTCCTTGCTGGCAATGCTGAGGCAATCATTGATTATTAAAGATATGGCTCTACATAAGGTTATAGTACCGAGTACATTATTTATTATTTTTATCTTTTCTTTTTCAACATTCTCAAGGAATTTTGACTGGCAGGAGGAAATCCGATTGTGGAAAGATACTGTTTTAAAAAGCCCTAACAAGCCAAGGGCTCGAAACAACCTTGCATTGGCGTATTATGATAACGGTTTTTTTGATGAAGCGCTCAATGAGAATAAGGTGTCATTGACTCTTAAATCTGATCCGGGAATACATGTAAATATTGGTAATATTTATCTCAAGCAGAACCTTATAGAAGAGGGAATTAAAGAATTTGGTAAGGCGATTGCTATTAAATCTGATTCGGAAAAAGCTTACAATGGCTTATGCAAATCGAATTATTTACTGAAGCGATACCCTGAAGCATTAAGGGCATGTGAGACAGCAGTGAGATTAAAGCCTGATTATGCTGAGGCTTACAACTTGATGGGGATGATCTATTTTGACCAAAGCGAACTTGAAGCAGCTTTGAAAATGTTCAATTTATCTATTTCACTTAAACCTGATTTTGCCATTGCCCACAATAATGCTGGTAATGTGTATTATGGATTGAAACGTTACGATGCGGCACTAAAAGAATACCAAATTGTTTCATCCTTAGACCCAAAATATATCGGCATTCATTTGAGTATAGGAAAAATCTACCATGACATTGGCCGATTTAGCGATGCAGTTAATGAGTTTCAGAAATTATTGCTGGTAAAGCCAAACTTCCCCGAAGCTCTTAATCTCCTAGCAGTAACAAAGTCTGCCATCAACGAGAAGAGAGATTAGTAGTATATCTAGGCAAATTATGAAGATTGCTGTTCTCATTCCAGCTTACAATCCTGACTCAAAGCTTTTTGGGTTGGTAAACAATCTTTCTTCCAAGGTATTTTCCGCAATTGTAGTAGTTAATGACGGAAGCGTAGATGCGTGCGACCCCATTTTTTGCGAACTGGAGAACATCGAAAAAGTAACCGTGCTAAGACATGCTGTGAATCTTGGCAAAGGTGCTGCTTTAAAGACCGGTCTAAATCATATTTACTGTAGGTTTCGATGTTGCAACGGTATCATTTTAATGGATGCAGACGGTCAGCATCTGGTTGAAGATGCTTTGAAAGTTGCAGATCAACTCGCCACTAATCCGCATAGTCTTATTATCGGCGTGAGGGACTTCTGCCGAGACGTTCCGTTTAGAAGCAAAATCGGAAATCGTACTACCGGTTACCTCTTTCACCTTTTGACAGGTACCTATTTGAAAGATACACAATCAGGACTCAGGGGTGTGCCCCGGGAATTTATCCCTGACCTCTTGAGAATCAATTCAAACGGGTATGAATTTGAGCTTGATATGCTCATGGCGTGCAAGTACACCGGAACTGATATTGTCGAACAATCTATTCAGACCGTATATTTAGAAAACAATAAATCTTCACATTTCAATCCAATTGTAGACTCGATGAAGATATATTTTGTTCTTTTCCGCTTTACGCTCACCTCACTGGTTTCGGCTCTAATCGATAATTCGGTATTTATAGTCATCTTTGGTGTAAGTTCGAGCATCGCCATTAGTCAGCTTTCAGCTCGAATAGTAGCAACAACATTCAATTATTCTGCGGTTCGAAAAATAGTATTCTTTTCCGATAAAAGTCCATTAAGTACTCTACCGAAATACCTCTCGCTGGTTGCCATATCGGGGCTGGTTTCTTTTTTTCTCATAAAAATTATGCTCTCGTATTTACCATTCTCAGTCATAGGAGCAAAAATATGTGCGGAATCGCTGATATTTCTAGCAAATTTCTCCATCCAGCGTGATTTTATTTTCGTAAATAGTAAGCACTTTGTAAATCGAGGGATAAAATGTCTGTAAAAGTTGATCACAGATTTGCTTCAGACAGCTACATATTCCTTATTAATCCGTATATTTCCAGCATTGAACGTTATGGAAAGGAAGTAGGTGATATTGGTGGTCACCAAATGCCTCTTGGAATATATTACCTGGCGGCTTACCTTCTCCAGCAAGGCGAAGGCGTTGAGATAATTGATGCCGAGTCGTTACTTTTAGACCACGGAAAAGTCGTTCAGATTCTCAAAAAGACAAGTGTAAAGATTATTGGAATCACCGCAACAACAGTAGCTTTTCGAAATGCACTGGCTTTGGCTGAATTGCTCCGGAGAGAGTTGCCCAACGTTACTACTGTTATTGGTGGACCACACATGACTGCCATGGCAGAGTTAACTATGCAAAGCGGGGCCTTTGATTTTGGGATAGTCCGTGAGGGGGAAATTGCTTTTGCAAAGCTCGTTAGGTTTCTACTTCATAATGAAGGAACCATTGAAGAAATTCCGAATTTATATTGCCGAAACAGCGATATAATATCTCGAGGCACCAGTGTAGAGTTTGTTCCGGATATTGATATTCTCCCTTTTCCAGCACGTCAGCTTTGTCCTGATATCTCTCTGTACAAACCACCGACAGGTGCGTACCGCAAACTTCCTGTCATTAGTATGATTACCAGCAGGGGGTGCCCATACGAGTGCATCTTTTGTGATAACAATACATTTGGTCGTGTCACAAGGTTTCATTCTGCTGAGTATATTGTGGCAGAAATAAAGGATGTGGTGCAGAGGTATAACGTCAAGGAAATCGCATTCCTGGATGATACATTCGTTTTGGACAAAAAACGCCTATACAAAATGTTTCAACTGTTAAAAGATGCGCAAATCTGCCTGGCGTGGAGCTGTATGACTAGGGTAAACAATATCGATTTCGAACTGCTCAAATTCATGCGCGATAATGGTTGCTGGCAAATACGCTTTGGAATTGAGAGCGGCAGTCAGGATGTTTTAGACTTTATAAAAAAAGGGATTACGCTTGAGCAGGTGAGAAATGTAGCAAGATGGTGTAGGAAGCTAAATATTTGTGCCTCTGGTTTTTTTATGATCGGCCATCACATAGATACACCCAATACCATCCAGGAAACCATTGAATTGGCATTATCTTTACCACTAACCGATGTAATCGTCACAGTGAACACTCCCATTCCAGGCACAGAGTCATACAATCGGGCCAAAGAATTAGGTACTTATGATGAGAGCGACTGGTCGTCATTAAATTATTGGACCCCTGTATTTGTTCCCAATGGTTTAACGAGAGAAATTATACTGGAAAAACAGGCCGAATTGTATCGACGTTTCTATTGTCGCCCAAGTGTTCTGTTACTACAAATTAGGAAGATCAAATCATTTATAATACTACTAAAACAAATCAGAAACGCTGTATTGGGTATACGATTTATAAAAAAGGTATGAAGTTTCGCTGCTCTTCGAATCGCTTTTAAGATCCTAGATCTTAAGGTGAGTTGATATTTTTTCTCCGATTTTTTCAAGAAATTCAGTCTGCAAAACAGCGGTGACCGAATAAAGATTTGAATCATTGATCAGGCTGAAATCCTTGTTGTCGCCCGGTTACCAAAAATCCGCACAACCTTTGATTGCTGATAGCAGAACCGGCAGATCCATATTGTTTATTGCTCCGAAATACTCTGCAAGCTCTTCAACTGTTGGAAGGGGAATACCGTAAGAGAGAATTAAGGCAAGTACACCAGGTAAACCGGTAACGCTTTTGGCAGGATATAAGGGGTGATATCAGGTTTTTTTACTTCCACATCTCTTCATCAATTGCCTCAAGCGAATGCGTAGCATTTAGGAATGCCTCTTCGTCGTCTTTGCCCCATGTCCCGGCAAATTTGTCAAGATCATGATGCACCAGTGTCCTTTTACGTTTGTCGACACCCGTTGCTTCACGAATCAGACGCAGTGCCAATGCATTAAGACTGACGCCTTGGCTGCGAGCTAATTCTTTCAGTGTTTGTGCCAGTGTTTCATCAATACCGCGTAATGTCATCGTTGTCATGGTTGTATCCTTTCTAGTGAAGGATGAAGTGAAAGACCGGTTATGTGTGAAAAATGACTATCCAAGGTTGCCAGGGTACGCCCGTATTGCATTGCAGAAGCTGCAATCCAGATGTCATTGGTCGGAACCGGTTTTCCAATCTGTTTCAGATTGTTGAACACCAAAGCAAAAAAATCAGCGCTTGATTCATCAAGCACAAGAAATTCAACACGTGGAGAATCAAGAAACTGATCGAGTTCGGCGCGGTTTACCGTTTCCCGGAGACCACCTTTAAAACCGGCAAGCAATTCACCCAGCACCACGGTATTTATCGCTATGCTGTCGGCTTGTTGCAACAATTCAATAACTTTGGAGTCATTACGCTTAAACGCAACATACACATTTGTGTCTATAAGTAGTTGTTTCATCATAAACCTCCGTTGCATTTATTGATGTCATAATGCGATCATATAATGATGCTGATGAATCGTCAACTATAATGTCAAAACTGTCTAAAACGCTTGCGGGGTATCTTAACATATTAAATATTTTTATAAAAATGTACACTTAACCTAGGATCCTGTATGACTTACAAGTACTGTAATTATAGGTAGTTACGACGGTGAATTTGTAAAAACTTGGCCAAACGCGTTCACCAAATTGAATAAGAAATAACGGAACACATAGGAAAATATCATGTATACAAAGGGGCATGGAACAGCCTCTTCATTATTCTTCACCGTTGTTGCCACAAGTGATTGGATTTCACGATGTGGTTCCTACGCCCAATCTGGTGACGATCCCGCTTAGAGATTTCATGCAACTCAAGCGAGAAGGTTCTTTCTGGCAAGCTCAACATCAACGAGCTTGTGAGCGGGAAGCACGGCTGTGGATTATAGTGATGATTTAGTATAACGGATATGTGGATTAGCAGAATAGTTTGACACTATTACAGGTTTTATCGGATTATCTGGCCTTCACAAGAGGCCATTTTCTATTTTATGAATAGATCGGGCAGAGAGTTTTGCAGAACTCCCCGCCCACTTATTACCAGGGGTTTTGCCCCTTCATCTATGTTTTCTGATGATATATTTTGTTTCCGCTCTGCTCAAGGATATTTTTCTTTTGAGTTGGAGAAAAATTATCAATGGGAACGACCGAGCGTTTGTCCGCGCTGCGGTCATTATCGACTATGGGGTCACGGATACGTCCATCGTTATTTCCGCGGTTTCCACACCTGCCTTTTTCTGAAGTGCTACCGTTGCCCTGCGTGTAATTGCGTTCTCACCTTACGCCCCGACAGCCATTTTTCGAGAATCCGCACAAGCAGAATGATGATCCGCGACCAAATTGAGCATCGGCATACAGTGTGGTACTGGCCTCGCTCCGATATTCTCCGTTCCAATCTCCTATACTGGTGGAATAATCTTGCCCGCCGGACTCTTGCCTTCCTTGACAATCGCTGGAGCATGGGTTTGCTCGCCGCCTTCGATCAATTACCGGACCCCGTCAGCCGGTTAAGATAATCCGGCAATGACGACCAGGTCACTACCACCCCAGTGGCATTGCCCGGCGACCGCCTCCAACAGGTGATGTATGGTTTTTAAAATCACTTGAAAGGAGCGAAGTTATGACAGAGGAGATGCAAAAGCAGGTAGCCGTGTTCAGGTTCGGCATCATCCATGACCTGGTAGGCGGCACACGGTTGGAGCACGGAGAGCATGAAGAACTGCTGCGGGAGAAGTGCGACCGCAAGTGGGTCATTCCCGGTTCCCATCGGACCCGTATCAGCCGCGGTACGATTATACTGTGGTGAAGAAGTTCGTCCGCAAGATCAGGCCCATCAAAAAGAAAGCCTTTCTAACCCTGGCGTTCGCACCAGGAGAATGTGCCCAGGTTGACTGGGGATCATATGGCTCGGTTCGTGTGGGTGAAACCACTCGGCGGCTCAGCTTCTTTGTGATGGTGCTCTGCTACAGTCGCCAGATGTATGTGGAATTCACCCTGTCCCAAACAATGGAGCACTTCCTCGCCTGCCATCAGAATGCTTTTGCGGCATTCGGCGGGGTGCCGGCCAGAATTATGGTTGATAATCTTAAAAGTGCAGTACTCAAACACGCCATAGGAGAGGCGCCGGTGTTCAATTCGCGTTATCTCGACTTTGCCCGGTATCATGGTTTTGGCATCTCGGCCTGCGGCGTTGCCAAGGGCAATGAAAAGGGGCGAGTGGAAAACGGCGTCGGCTACGTGAAGAAGAATTTCCTTGCCGGAGCCGAGTTACCTGACTTTGCAGCTCTGGGTCACGCCGCCAGAATCTGGCTTGATACGATTGCCAATGTGCGTATCCACGGTGAAACCAGACAGAAGCCGGTTGATATGCTCAAAGGTGAGTTTATACACCTCCAGCCTTTGCCGCTGCACGCGTACGATGTTGGCAATGTCTCCGCTGTGCGGGCCTCAAGTCAGTTCAGAGTTGCCCTTGATTCAAATCGCTATTCCGTTCCGGCTCGTTATGCGGGGCAACCTCTTACCATGAAAGCATATCCAGACCGACTCTGTTTCTATCACGAAGAGAAGCTCGTTGCCCGCCATAGTCGCTCCTTTGAACGCAACCGTGACTTCGAGGATCCGGATCATCCCAGAGAGTTGATCGCCCAGAGGAAGAAAGCGCGGGACCAGACCCTTCTGCGGCGCTTCCTGGCTTTGTGCCACTGTTCGCTTGATTATTACCGAGAGCTCGATAAACGGCAGTTGAATGCGGCCATTCACATCAGAAAGATTGTGGCACTTGCCGAAATCTATGGAGATGATGCTGTAGCTGGTGCCATCGATGATGCCATGAGACTGCACGCCATCGGCAGTGACTATATCGCCAACATCCTCGAAAGCCGGGCACGGAAACTTCCAGAACCGGGGGCGCTGCATCTGACGCGCAGGGCGGATTTACTTGATATTGCGGTGGAGGCACCGGATCTTTCCATTTACGACAATCAAACCATAGAGGAGGAAGCACCATGAGTGATGACAAAACCACCCAAAAACTTGAAGCAGATCTACGGATGCTTGGCTTGAACTTTATGGTGGAACACTACAACCAGAGGGCAGCAACCGCCGCCAGAGACACCATAACCCACGCCGATTACCTCGCCGGTCTCGCTGAAGGGGAACTGAACCAGCGCCGTGATCGCGCGACGATCCGCCGTATCAAAACCGCCCGCTTCCCGGTGGTGAAAACTATCGACCAGTTCTCATGGAGTTGGCCAAAAAAGATCAATCGCATGGCGATGCAGAATCTCTTTCGCCTCAAGTTTCTGGACGACCACGCGAATATAATCCTGCTCGGGACGGTGGGAATTGGCAAAACGCATCTTGCCACCGCCCTTGGCTATACGGCCTGTCTTGCCGGTAAATCGGTACTCTTCGCAACAGCGGTAGATGCTATCAATACACTTGCGGCGGCACAGGCAGCCAGTAAACTCAAAATCGAACTCAAAAAGTACCTCTCGCCACAAGTACTCATTCTCGAC
>CAIMXI010000282.1 GCA_903845365.1 uncultured Geobacteraceae bacterium
AGAAACCTTCAAAGTCGCAGGGGTGCTCGATCAGACCGGTTCGCAGGATGACGCGTTGCTGTTTGTCTCTCTGAAAAAAGCCCAGAAGCTTTTGGGCAAGGAGGGCAAAATCAGCATGGCTGAGATAGCGGCGTTATGCTCCGGCTGCCCCATCGGTGACATGGTGACCCAGATTGCCGAGAAAATTCCGGAAGCCAAGGTGTCTGCAATTCAGCAGGTTGTTGAAGGGCGTCTCAAAGCTCTCGATCAGTTCAAACGTTTTTCCTACGCCATGGCCGGAGTTGTCGTCTTTATCGGCTCACTGATCGTTTTTGTCACCATGATGGGGAGTGTCAACGAGCGAACGGTAGAAATCGGGATTTTCAGAGCCATCGGCTTCAGAAAAAGTCACATCATGCGGATCATCCTGCTGGAAGCGGCTCTGGTCAGTCTGCTGGCCGGTTTTCTGGGATATGCCGTCGGCATGGGTGGGGCAAAACTGGCACTTCCGTTTATGGCAGAGAGTAAAAATGCCCACCTTATCTGGGATAGCACCGTGGCCTTTGGCTCAATAGGACTTGCTCTGGCACTCGGCCTCCTGGCCAGCCTCTACCCGGCACTGCACGCCAGCAAGATGGATCCGACCGAAGCCCTGCGGGCTTTATAAAGTCCCCCTTGATAAAGGGGGATTTAGGGGGATTTGCATTTGATACCGAAGCAAAATCCCCCCTACCCCCCCTTTGCAAAGGGGGGTATCAAACAGAGGACATAATGGCACTAATAGAAATTAAAAACGTAAGGAAACAATATACCAGCGGCGAAGAAGTCGTCGAAGCGCTGCGCGGCATCGATATCAGCATTGAAGCGGGCGAATTCATTACCATCATGGGGCAGTCCGGTTCCGGTAAGAGCACCCTGCTGTCAGTGCTGGGGGGGATGAACCATCCCACCACCGGAGAGGTAGAGATGGCTGGCGTTAAGCTGTATCAGCTTGCCAGTGAAAAACTGGCCGACTTCAGGGCAGAGAATCTGGGCTTTGTCTTTCAGGCTTTCAACCTGATCCCCTACCTGACCGCCATTGAGAACGTCATGCTGCCACTGGTGATTGTCAAAATGAGCAGATCGGCAAAAAAAAACACTGCCCGTCAGGCACTTGAACGGGTCGGCCTCGGCAGCAAACTCGAGCGGCTCCCCAACCAGCTTTCGGGTGGAGAGCAAGAGCGTGTAGCCATTGCACGGGCCATCGTCAACAATCCGCACATTCTGCTTGCGGACGAGCCGACCGGCAATCTGGATTCTAAAACGAGCGATGAGGTCATGGCCCTGTTCCGGGAACTTAACGATGCCGGTCAGACGGTGGTCATGGTGACGCATAACCCGGAGAATGGTGCTTATTCAGACCGGACAATCCATCTGAAAGATGGCAGAGTAGAGCAAGATCCGGCTTGACAAAATATCATACTTCAGAGGTCACCATGAAACCACACATCGTTCTGTTCGCCGTTATGACACTCTTTACATTTTTACAAAAATCTTCCCACGCTGAGCAGCTACCCCTGGCAGAAAACCTTCCTGCCCTGATTGAAACCGCCCTTAACAACAACCCCGAGCTCAAATCATCCCAGGCTCGCTGGCAGATGTTTGCCAGTAAGGCGAAGCAGGCATCAAACCTTGAAGATCCGATGTTCATGTTCAAGCTGCAGAATATGCTGGTTCGTGAGCCGTTTGTCTTCAATAAGGACCCTCAGTCCGCCAGGGTGATCGGCATCACGCAGCAGCTCCCGTTCTGGGGTAAACGAGCAATAAGGCAGGAAGTCGCCAACCTGGAGGCTGCATCGTATAAGTGGGTCATTGAAGAGCGCAAGCTGGAATTGACCCGCATGGTCAAGGAGACCTATTACCAGATCTGGGCTGTCGATAAATCCATGGAGATCGTGGAGAAGAATCTCCGGATTTTGGCCGATTTCGTGATCATTGCCGAGTCAAAATATTCGGTCGGCCAGGGTGTACAGCAGGATATCTACAAGGCCGGGCTGGAAAAATCCAAGATGCTTGACATGCAGATCAACCTCAAGCAGCAGCGGAAAAGTCTCGAAGCCAATCTAAACTATCTCCTCTATCGCTCCGGGAAAACAACAGTAGGTACGGTCGTCGATTTTGCTCTGCCGCAGATTTCACTCTCTGCAGATCAGCTCAATCAGACAGCCCTTGAAACGCGCCCTCAGATAAAAAGTCTCGCCACTCTTGCCAGTAAAGGTGAGGCTTCCCACCGGCTGGCTCAGAAAGAGTTCTATCCCGATTTCAATTTATCCTTTGAATACATGTTTAAAGATGCGATCAACACCAGCATGATAACCGATCCCGGTTACGACATGTTTACTCTCGGGGTTACCTTCAACCTGCCGTTTCAGCAGCAAAGACGGCACGCGATGATCGCTGAATCTGCGTCCGAGACGACGATGGCCACAGAAGAGTTACACGGCCTGAAAAATACCATCTCCTACACCATCAATGACACCCTTGCCCAACTGGAGCGCCGCAGGAAACTTGTGGAGCTCTATAAAGGAGGCATTATCCCCCAGGCGGAACAATCCCTGGAGTCGGCGGTTATCAGCTACCGGGTGAATAAAGTGGATTTCCTGACGCTCCTGGATGGCAGGATGAGTCTCTTTACATACGAACGCGAGCTGTATGAGTCACAGGCGGAGTATATGATGGGTGTCGCGAAGCTGGAAGCAACTGTGGGGCTTGAGTTGGATAACATTCAAAATCAAAGTCAATAGAACACGGTACAGGCGGATTGAACGGATAAAAGCGAATCATAGTCTAACCAAGTGACTTTTCGCTTTACCCCAAAAAAATGTTTTTGTTTTAAATCCGCCTTTATCCGTTAAATCCGTTTTTTCCGTGTTCCATTGCACTTAAAGAATTAAAAAGAGGGTACAACAAATGGCTCTGAACAAGAAAATCGCAATCCCACTGATTCTCGTGATCGTAGTTGCTGCCGTTGCTACCGGTTGGCTCTACCAAAGAGGGTGGTTCAAGGATGATGGCGGTGGACATTCCAAGCTTGAGCATAAGGTTCAGCTCTGGACCTGCTCCATGCACCCGTTCATCATCAAGGACAAGCCGGGCACCTGCCCGATCTGTGCCATGGAACTGATCAAAAAGATTGATGGCTCACCTGCCGAAGGTAGCACTCAGACGGCGGAGCAAAAACAGCAGGCCGATATGCTCGGCCATGTCTCTCTTTCCCCGACTCAGCGCGTTATGGCGAATGTCGCCACGGTGGCGGCAAAAAGCGGCGCTCTGAACAAGGAGATCAACGCCGTCGGCATTGTCCAGTATGATCAATCCCGGCAGGCCAAAGTAACCGCCTGGATCGCCGGCCGCATTGACCACCTTACCGTTAATACCGTGGGTGCCGTGGTAACCAAAGACAAACCGGTCGCGGAAGTCTACTCACCTGACCTGGTAGCAACTCAGCAGGAATATCTGTTGGCGGTCAAAAGCCGTGAACAGTTGAAGAACTCGACGATCCCCTCCATATCTCAGAATGGTGAGGGACTGGTGGCATCGTCCAGACAGCGCCTGATGCTCTTCGGGGTTAAAGAAAACCAGATTGCCGAATTGGAGAAGAGCGGCAAACCGAATATCCGTCTCCCAATTTACACGCCAATCTCCGGAATTGTTATCGAGAAGATGGTGCAGCAGGGGCAGTATGTCAATGTTGGCGACGTACTGTTCAACGTTGCCGACCTTTCCAGAGTGTGGGTGGAGATTGACGTCTTTGAAAATGAAGTCCCCTATATACGGGTCGGCCAATCGGTGGAGATACGCTCGGCGATGGAGCATGGCGCCGCATTCACCGGCAGAATCAACTTCATCTATCCGTTTCATGACCCCAAAACCCATACCGTCAAGGCTAGAGTTGAAATGCCCAATCCCGGCTTCCAGTTGAAACCGGACATGTTTGTCAACGCCATTATCAGGGTGCCGCTCGTCAAGGGGATCATCCTGCCGACCACCGCAGTCATTGATACCGGCAAGCGGCAGGTCGTCTGGGTGGAAACCTCGACCGGCATGTTCGAGCCGCGTGATGTCCAGGTTGGAGAACGTATCGATGACAAGATCCAGATTCTCTCCGGCATAAAAGCGGGCGACAAAGTGGCGGTATCCGGCGGCTACCTGATCGACTCCGAATCGCAACTGAAGGGCGGCGGTGGAGTTGATCACAGTCAGCACACCGGCGCTGCAAAGCCGGAGGCTAAGGGTGAGCAACCATTACCAGCAAAAAAAGAATCGCTCAAGATGGATGATATGAAGATGTAACGGCACTTGCTTTTACCCCCCTTGATAAAGGGGGGCAAGGGGGGATTTGCCTTTAAAGCGAAATCCCCCTAAATCCCCCTTTATCAAGGGGGACTTAACTGCCGACAAGGATCTCTTTATGATAGAAAGAATTATCGAATACTCCGCCCGCAACCGGGTCATTGTCCTGATGATGTTCGGGTTGATTATCGGATGGGGGGTATGGTCGGTCTATAAAACCCCGGTAGATGCCATCCCCGACCTGTCGGACAATCAGGTAATTGTCTTCACCGATTATCCGGGCCGCTCGCCTCAGGTGGTGGAGGATCAGGTTACCTATCCGCTGGCGGTTAATCTGCAGGGACTTCCACAGGTAAGAGCCGTACGTGCTTCCAGCGCCTTCGGCTTCTCGATGATTTACGTCATCTTCGAGGACAAGGCGGATATCTACTGGGCCAGAACCAGGGTGCTTGAACGGTTAAACTATGCCGCCTCCCTGCTACCCCCCGGCGTCGTCCCGACGCTTGGTCCGGACGGTACCGGCGTCGGTCACGTCTTCTGGTACACCATCGAAGGCAAAGAGTATGACCTGGAACAGTTGCGCACTCTGCAGGACTGGTTCGTACGCTATCAGCTCAACACCGTTCAGGGTGTTGCCGAGGTCGCATCTATTGGTGGCCTGGTGCGTGAGTACCAGATTGATCTCGACCCGAACAAGCTGTTTGCCTACAAGATAAAGGTCACAAAGGTCATGGAGGCGGTCAAGGCGTCCAACAAGGATGTAGGAGGCAAACTGATCGAACAGGCCGACGCCGAATACCTTATCCGCGGTCGCGGCTACGTGAAATCGAAAGAAGACCTTGAGAACATCGTCGTCGGGGCGGACATGCGCGGCACGCCGATCTACGTCAAGAATCTGGGAACAGTGCAGACCGGTGGCGCCATCAGGCGCGGTCTTCTTGAAATGAACGGTGAAGGTGAGGCGGTCGGCGGCATTGTCGTCATGCGTTACGGTGAAAACGCCAAGGATGTAATCGATCGAGTTAAGACAAAGATCAAAGAGTTGGAAAAAGGTCTCCCGCCCGGTATGAAGATAATGGTCTCTTACGACCGCTCCGACCTGATTCAGCGAGCCATCGACACCCTGAAGCATAACCTGCTGGAGGAATCGGTTGTCGTCTCACTGGTGATCCTGATCTTCCTGCTCCACTTCCAGAGCGCCCTGGTGATTGTACTGACCCTTCCCATCTCCGTACTGATAGCGTTTATTACCATGAAACTGATGGGAGTCAGCTCGAACATCATGTCACTGGGCGGCATTGCCATCGCCATTGGCGTGCTGGTTGACGCCGGGGTCATCATGGTGGAGAACTGCTATCGCCACCTCTCCGAGATGCAGCCCGAAGAGCGGGCGGGCAAGCGACTTGAGACAGTCATAGCTTCGGCCAGGCAGGTTGGACGGGCGATATTCTTCTCTCTGGCGATCATCGTGCTCTCGTTTGTGCCGGTCTTTCTGCTCGAGGGGCAGGAGGGGAAACTGTTCCACCCGCTGGCTTTTACCAAGACCTTCTCCATGATGGGGTCGGCGCTGATTGCCATTACCCTCGTACCGGTGCTGATGTACTACTTCATGCGGGGCAAAATGCCGTCAGAGAGCTCCAATCCGGTCTCGACCTTCTTCATAAAACTGTATTCTCCGGTTATCCGCTGGGTGCTGGTCTGGAAAAAAACCACCATCGCCCTCAACATCGTGGCTCTGGTGGCTGCCATCCCGATGTTCATGGGGCTCGGCTCCGAGTTCATGCCGCCTCTCGACGAAGGATCACTGCTCTACATGCCGGTCACCCTTCCGAACGTCTCGATAACGGAAGCCAAACGGATTATCCAGGTCCAAGATCGCATCATCAAGTCTGTGCCGGAGGTTGAGCATGTCCTCGGTAAGGTAGGGCGTGCCGAAACTTCGACGGATCCGGCACCGGTATCCATGTTTGAAAGTATCATCATATTGAAGCCGAAAGAGCAGTGGCGAGCGGGAATAAAAAAGGCCGATATCGTCGCTGAACTCGACACCAAACTCCGGCAGATCGGTGTCAGAAACGGCTGGACGCAGCCGATTATCAACCGTATCAACATGCTCTCCACCGGTGTCAGGACGGACCTCGGAGTCAAAATATTCGGTAACGACTTAAATGTTCTCAAAGATCTGGCTATCCAGACCGAGGCGATACTGAAGCCGGTCAACGGCGCGGCCGACGTGGTCGCAGAGCGGGTCACCGGCGGCAGTTATATCGATATCGATATCGACCGCGAAGCTGCGGCCCGTTACGGTGTGAACGTCACGGATATTCAGGATGTCATTGAAACCGCCTTGGGAGGGGAGATGCTTTCAACCACGGTTGAAGGCCGAAACCGCTTTCCGATCCGCATCCGCTATCTGCGCGACTATCGCGACAACATCCCGGCCATCCGCCGTATTCTGGTGGCCGGTATGGAGGGGGCCCAGGTGCCGCTCTCACTGGTAACAAAACTTAAAATTTCTACCGGCGCACCGGAGATCAACAGTGAGGGGGGCCTCCTCCGCTCACTGGTCTTCTTGAACGTCCGTGGACGTGACATGGGGGGCTTTGTCACCGAAGCCAAGCAGATTCTGGAGAAACAGCTCAAACTCCCCCCCGGCTATTACGTGGCCTGGTCGGGACAGTGGGAGAATCAGATCCGCGCCAAAGCCCGCCTGCAGATGCTCGTGCCGATCGGCATAGTAATCATCTTTATCCTGCTCTACTTCACCTTCCATTCGGCGCTGGAGGCGAGCATGGTCATGCTGTCGGTACCGTTCGCACTGGTGGGTGGAGTCTACCTGGTCTATGGCCTAGGCTATAACCTCTCGGTGGCGGTCTGGGTCGGTTTCATCGCCCTGTACGGCATCGCCGTGGAGACCGGGGTGGTCATGGTCATCTACCTGCACGAGGCGCTTGATAAAAAGCTGATCAACGGACCTTGCAGCGAGCAGGATATCTACGATGCCACCTTCGAAGGTGCCGTGCTGCGCCTGCGTCCCAAATTGATGACCGTAGCGGTGGCTCTTCTCGGCCTGCTACCGATCATGTGGTCAACCGGTACCGGTGCTGACGTGATGAAACCGATCGCCGCACCAATGATCGGAGGGATGATCTCTTCGGCAGTACATGTACTGATCATGACGCCGGTGATTTTCGTACTGATGAAAAAACGGGATTTGAAAAAAGGAAAACTTCATTATTCAGGGATGAAGCACTAAGCAGGGTGCGTCGATCCAGCGGGAAGCCTGGAATGGGATTGACATATAGGAGATGAAACAGATGAATCAGGTTACAATTGACGGCATAAAACTCTCTCTCGCCAGACCAGTGGAATTGAACCTGCAGTGGGTTGGGCAGGACGAACTGCTTCTGCAACTTCTGGCGGCATGGATGGTTATTAACGAACGGGACATCCCCTTCAATCCACGCCTGGTTGGCAAACCCGGCGTAGGAAAAACCACCCTGGCATACGCTGCTGCCAAGCGCCTGAACCGACCGGTCTATCTTTTTCAAGCAACCATGGACACACGTCCAGAGGATCTGATTGTCACACCAGTGATCGGACCAGACGCTAAGATTCAATATGCTGCATCGTCTCTAGTTTCGGCGATGCTCACAGGTGGAATACTGATTCTGGATGAAGGGAACCGCATGAGCGAGAAGGCATGGGCTTCACTGGCACCGCTTTTGGATGACCGCCGTTATGTGGAATCTATAGTAACCGGACTGCGTATCCCTGCAACACGCGATTTTCGTATAGTCGTCACCATGAATGAAGACTCTTCGACTTTTGAGGTTCCGGAGTACATCCACTCTCGCCTGCAACCACAGATTTATATAGACTTTCCGGAGGCCGATGAGGAGTTGACTATCCTTGCTGAGAACCTGCCCTTTGCCGATAATGAGATTTTGAAGTATGTGGTTAAATTTTTGCAGCGTGCTCATAAGAAAGATGAACTTTATTCTGTAAGGGACGGCATTAACATCGCCCGTTATGCACTCAAGATGTCCGCTGCGAGTGGTGCTCCTCCGTCAGATATGTTAAGGCTTTCAGTTGCACGCATCCTCGGCAACGAGGCACTTCCCTACCTCGACTGAGCTATGCCGCAACGACTCTATCTGGAAAGATTCGGTTCAATCCATGCCTTGCCGGTGCTGCATTACCGCATGGAATTCGCTCAACTTGTTCGCATGGCATTTAATCATCTGCTTCCTGATGCCGTGGCTATTGAACTCCCTACCACTGTTGAAGCCGCTTTTACAAGAGCGGTACGCCGACTTCCGGAAATTTCAGTTATCAGCTATGAGACAACCGTTAAGAAAGGGTCAGATCAGGAGAATGCCGAAACCGTATATCTATTGGTGGAACCGGCGGATCCTCTGGTTGAGGCAGCAAGAAGGGCACTGGAACTTAATCTGCCTCTATATTTTGTTGATGTCGATACCAATAGCTATCCAAGGCACAACGAAAAACTTCCGGATTCCTACAGTATCTGCCGTATCGGCCTGGAAGCCTACTACCGCGAATACCAAAAATATAGTTCCAAGGAGATTCCATGCCATGAAGATCGACGTCGTGAACAGGGTATGGCATTCCGCCTGAAGGGATTGGCTGAAAAACATCAACGGGTTCTGTTCGTCTGCGGCATGGCTCACCTGAATCGCATCAAGCATCTCTTTAGTATTCCACAAGCAGAGCCACTGGAACGTATCCGGCGCAATGACATAAAACTCTGGAACCTGCATCCGGAATCCTGCCGTGAAATTCTTGCCGAGTTCCCCTTTCTCTCTGCAGTCTATGAACATCGCCGAAGTTCTCTTCCTGAAGAGCCCAAAGAAAGCGGCACCGGTCTCCGTAAAAGTTTCCATGCACTGGAACTGATCCGTGGCGGTAAACAGGAAATCCCGGAAGATCAACTCATGGGTAACGCCATCCTCAGAGCCGCGCGGCACCTTGGGAAGGAAGATTCATTTCTTGACCGCCAGCGCCTGATCTATCGCCTTTATTGTGAAGCTGCCAGACACTATCGTCAAGAGACAGGGGAAACCCTGCATGTATGGCAGAAACGAGCTTTCTTCCGTTTTTCACGCAATTACGCGTTGCAGGGTGATATGCTGCTGCCAGATCTCTTCCAACTGCTTGCGGCGGCCAGAGGTTGTATCGATGACAATTTCGCTTATGCACTTTGCCGCCTGGCCACTTGCTATCCGTGGCAATCAGAAAGCAGCGATCTTGCTACTATCTACATCTCTCCAGAGGATATCTGGGGTGGTAGTCGTCACATCCGCTTCAGGCCGAGGCAGAAACGAAATAAGGGCCTTTCTCGAATAGGGCTACTCAAGCGAAAACGTGAAAAGCGTCCTGGTGAGTGGCTGGAGAGTTTCGATGATCCATCGATCTGCTCCTATCCGGAAGAGGACATCGCCATAGAAAACTATGGTCGTTTTCTCAAGCTCAAGGGGAGCATGCAGCTTTCAGAGGAACTAAGCCGCAGTGAAAAATTCAGCACCTCACTTCTGGACGGCATTGATATGCGGGAGACATTGCGTAACATTCACGAAGGTAATATATATGTGCGGGAGCAGCAACGAGCAAAAGGGGGCGTGGGATGCCTTGTTGTAATTTTCGATGAGGATCACCGCAAAGAGCGCTACCCATATCGCATGACCTGGCTAGGGGAGCATGAGCAGGAATCCGATATGGCTTTTTATGCCACCGACCCCGCCGAGAATATAGTTGGACCCGGAATTTGCCGCTGCGAATACGGTGGTTTTCTACTCTCATATCCGCCACGTCGCATAATGGACGTCTGGCATGACTCCGACTATCAAATGGCAAAAAGCAGATCAGAAGTTTTGCTGATGGCTGCACTGGATTACTCAATCGAAAAACATGTGGTATATGTAGCAACAAAACCACCTCGCAGCATTTTCAAACAGATGAGTGCTCGTCAGGATCGTAAAATAGTTTACATTCCGCTAGGATCATTATCTCCGCAAAAACTGAAGCATCTAAGGATACTACATATACTTTCTGGCAAGGACAAACGCGAGATCGCGAAGGATTACATTTGGTGACTTTAAACAATCAATTGTGGTAAAAATAAATCAGGGAAAACTTTGACCGAAAGGAGCGTATTTATGAATCCCACCAAAAATGGATTAAACCGCAGAGCCTTCATCAAAGCTGGAGTAGTAGGAACCGCTACTGCCCTGCTTGCACCGCCCGTACTCGCAGATACTTTGCAACAAATGGCAGATCCAGATCCCCCCGCATTTCCAAAGCCGGTATTTCGTACGCTGGGACGTACCGGTTTAAAAATTACTTCCGTTAGTTTCGGAGCCATGCTGACCCCGGAACCGGAAGTTATCCGCGTAGCCATTGAAAATGGTATCAATTATATTGACACTGCACGCAAATACATGAACGGCAAAAATGAGGAGACCGTTGGTAAAGCGGTGAAAGGTATGCGCGATAAGCTGTTTATCGCCACCAAAACTCTACCGGAATCTAAAACAAAATCAGAAATCGTCCGTGACGTTGAAACCAGTCTGAAAACCTTGGGTACTGACTATGTTGACGTGATTCAGCTCCATAACCTTACCGGTAAAGAGAGAATTTTTTTCCCCGAGACTCGTGAAGCGCTGGCTCTGCTAAAAAAACAGGGAAAAGTTCGTTTCTGCGGAGTAACAACCCACAAAAACGAGGTTGAGGTGCTCAATGCTCTAGTAGACGATCCTGATCGATTCTTTGACACTTGCCTGGTTAAATACAACTTTAAACTCGATGTTCAAGTTTTTTGATCTTCATAAAATGAGCCTAAGTCGTATAATAGCGCTTGGCAAGAATTGTTTGTAGGTGATCATCCTGTTCTGTTCCGTATTATTCTGTTCCGTATGAGGTGACCGATTTCAGTGTG
>CAIMXI010000283.1 GCA_903845365.1 uncultured Geobacteraceae bacterium
AACATCAGTTGACACAAATGAGTACACCAAGGGCATCAAAGTTACGGATAAAGAAATAGAGGCATTGTCGCTTAAGCGAGAACAATTTCACGGTGAATGGAACTACACACTATATCCGGAAAAATTGCTCATGTAATTATGCAACGCATCCTAAGATTGGCTGAAGCACGACACTATTCGGTATGAAAAATAAACTGAAAAATCAGCTGAACCACAACGAACACTGATCAAGTAGTTCTCATGGCCGGGATAGCCCTCCAATCCCCTCTCCCGCTTCAAACGTTTTTAAACGGTTTAATTCAAATAGTGCCCGCAGTTCCGACTGCGGGCATTTCTGTTTCCACCCCCCGTGGAAGCTGTCTGCAGCGAGCATGATTCCATGCGGCGCCAGCAGCTCCGCAAGATTGCCTACCGCCAGCTCAAGCTCTTCCTTTTCGTGAAGAATAGGGCCGCCTAACAGGCCATTGCAGAGTATAATGTCGAATCGGCGCTGTTCACAATCTCGCAGTAAATCCGGAGGAGAGGCAGCTCTTACTATATCCCTGCATGTGAATACGGTGCGGCGCATGTAGCCGTTGTCCATCAGCAGTGAAGTAGCCGTTCTCAGCTCACTTTCTCGTTGCCGATTGTGCGGAAAACTGCGAGCGGCGGCTGCCCAGACTTCCAGTGGCTCGATCGTCCAGCCATCAAAACAAACCTTTTCTGCTGAAACCCCCAATGCAGACAGTATGAGTGCCAGGTCATAGACTCCCTCTCCAGTTCCACACGCGGCGTCCAGACAGCATACTGTTTCCATCTTTCTATCTGCAAGCCAGCTCCTGACAAACTCCATCTGTCTGGGATAGCGTCCCAATCCGTTGTAGAAGCGGGATGGCAGGAATGAGGCAAACAAAAATTCTGTCAAAAGGGCGTGATCGGAGCAAAGAGCCTCCAGGAGTCGCGCAGGATTTGCGCTGAACTGCATGTTCGGCGGCAGGGTGACGAAGACGTCGGCCCAACTTAATGCTTTGTGGAATGGGGTGCTGGATAGAATCGGGAGGTAGGGGAGCGCAGTGCGGTATAAGCCATAGAAGGGTGCGGCAACTTCGGCAATCGGCAGATAACATTCGGACTGGTTTCGAATCTCCGGTGTGATGATTAATCCGGGAGCTGGTAACGGTACAGGGCCGTTCTCAGCGTAAATTCTGAACAGGGAGTCGAGACGCTGCACACTATTTCGGAAAGAGCCTGGTTCAACGGTACGCACCAGCAAATCAAGGCAGTCAGGTTCGACTTCCGTGCTGCAGAGCCGCATTAGAAAGTACGAATCGGGTGGTAGAGGGTGTCCCGTTCGACTGCGGTTTTTCCGGCTTTTCTGATCAGACGGATGATACCCTCTTTTGTCTGAGCTTGAGGCGATTTGGCGCCAGCATCATGGCCGATCTTCTCTTCAGCAACGGTGCCGTCAAGGTCGTTGACGCCGAAGGCCAGTGAAACCTGGGCAATTTTTTCGCCAAGCATGATCCAGTAAGCCTTGATATGGTCGAAATTGTCGAGGAAAATCCGTGAAATTGCCAGCGTCTTCAGGTCATCAAGACCGGATGTTCCCTTTATATCCAGTTTGAGATCAGAGTTTTCGGCTTGGAACGCGAGAGGAATAAACGCCTGGAAACCGCCGGTTTCATCTTGCAGATTTCGCAGCATCTCAATGTGGGCTACCCGGTCAGAAACGGTCTCTACATGGCCGTAGAGCATGGTGGCGTTACTCTTCAAGCCGGCGAGGTGTGCCAGGCGAATTATTTCCAGCCACCGAGCCCCGGAAATTTTCTCCGGACAAATTTTCTGGCGGACCGCTTCGACCAGAATTTCGGCTCCGCCACCCGGCATAGAGCCGAGACCGGCGCTGATAAGGCGCTCAAGAACCTGCTCGATAGTCAGGCCGGAAATGCGAGCCAAGTATTCGATCTCTACGGCAGTGAAGGCTTTGATATGAAGCTTTGGCGCGGTGTGTCGGATGCCCTTCATGGTTTCCAGGTAGAATTCGAAGGCAAGATCTGGGTGCAGTCCGCCGACAATATGCACTTCGGTCGCCCCTTCTGCCTCTGCTTCACGAGCCCTCCGACAGATTTCATCCGGCGTCAGCGTGTATGCGCCATCTTCTCCGGCGGTTCGCGAGAACGCACAGAAGGCGCAGCGATTGACGCAGACGTTGGTTGGGTTGATATGGCGGTTGACGTTAAAAAAGACGTTCTCACCGTTTTTGCGTTCGTTGACCAGCGCTGCCAACTCACCGATGGCGAGCAGATCGTTTGAATTGAACAGAAACATCGCTTCGTCAGTTGTGATACGCTGACCGGCGCGAACTTGTGTGGATATGGTCTCTAAAGTGATCATGGGGGGAGTCTACGACAAACGGGGAGCGAGTACAAGCTTCAGGCATTTCACAGCTTCACTTGTTAATTCCATCTTCCATAACTTGTTTTGCGTCGTCATTTCTTTTCCCTGCCGCCACATAAATCCGCATCGGGCAGGCGTAATTCCCGTCTGCGTTGTACTATGCCTCACTCACCACACCTCCAGCTTAAAATCCCGATAACCACGGATTATTTCGAATTCACCGCGATTGGAAGTAACCAACCTCGCTCCGCGAGACCGCGACGATAAAGCGATGACCAGGTTACTCACTGGAACCCTCAAATGTCAGCTTACCAGCGTGCTTTGCCATCAAATTCTTGAAATTCTTCAGCGCCACAATTTCGCGTATGCGACGTGTACTGCCTCTGTTCGGCTCTTTACACCCAATATATGGGCAGCCTCATCGGCCAGGTGAGTATCTAATCTGATAGACGTCATTGTTGTTGCCACAAATAGTATCTCCAATCAATAATGTATATACACATTATTGATTAAATATATACATGTACAAGTCAACTTGGAATAGTCCGTTTCAGCGACGCATCTCACAGATGCGCAAAGCAGCAACGACAAAACCAGTTAAGAGATGGCCTGTTTTAAGCAGATATTTGATCGCCGCTTTCTCAAACTACTAACACAGCCTCACCGTATTGTATAACAGCCGAATCCACTCGTGCCAGTCCAGGAAGGTGCGGGCGGTAAGAAAATTTCCCTCAACATAAGCGAAATTCCTCTCGATTCGAGCTTTTCTGTCTGGGTCACCCACGGCGTGTGGAACGAATCTGGTGGAGTAAATCTGCCCAAAACGCTCCATCTCGGGGGCGATAACCTTTACCGTTCCGGCGAAAGCCTTTAGTATTACCGAGATATTGCCAGTTTGCCGCTTTATAAACGGTTCCATGAAAATGGAGGGGATCAACAAAAGTTTCTAACAGCAATACTGGATGGCCGAAGATATTTTTCCAATCGGTGGGAAGCCTTTTGTGGCACAAGGATAAAACACGGGAGCCAAGATTTGGGATATGCCAGTCAGGAAGGATCAGAAACCTGCTGTTATTAACCACCAGCTTCAAACGGTCATACTGATGTCGTGGACTCCACCCGATCCATTTATCACGAGCAGAACATTTCCAAGCTGAAGCGGAAAAGCTGAGAAGAGCAATCCACTGTTCATGCCACCGTACGGTGTACCAGAGAGTTTCACTGATTTTGGGAAGGCGCCCCAAATAGTGATGCATCTGCATTAATTCTTGAAATTGTTGTTCTTCGTGCCGAGTAACAGGCTGGACTTGAATTTCTCGTAAATTCAACGGAAACCGCCTCCCAGCGAGTAAAATGGTGCATACACTACACTACGAGGAGGCGTTTGACCAGTATATTTTTAAACTCACTGTTTTAATTCAGAAATTATAGAAGAACCAATTCACCGTGTTCTACGCACACGACTGACGCACAAATCTACAGAGTCCCATGTATTGGCCTTTTACCCGGCGCACATAAAATATTTTGTCGCAAAGATACCAGTAGACAGAACAGATCCCTTTTGCTAGGATAGCGTTGACTGACTCTGTTAATAGAGG
>CAIMXI010000284.1 GCA_903845365.1 uncultured Geobacteraceae bacterium
AGAGAGGCTCTCACCACATTGTGACTGCCGTGACAGGTAACACAGGTAGGTCCACCGCGACCCGCATGATCACTTCTCAAATGTTGATCGGCAACCATAATATGGCAACCACCGCAAAGTTTAGAAACTGCATCAGGTGTGGTAAGATCGCGAAAACCGCGCAAAGGACTCATGGCATTTGCGAAATCTGCCGGATCGCCGCCATGACAGGCAATGCAAGAGATGCCCTTTTCTGCATGAATGCTTGACCGCCAGAGCTTAACTGCCTGGGATTGATTTGCATGACAATCAATACAGACATTTACCTGAACGACAGCAGTAGCCTGAGTTGCAGAGATTATGCAGGGAAAAATTGCTATCAGAGTTATTGTGAACCATTTCACAAACAGTGTCCCACACGATAATTCTAGTTAATAAGCGCTAAATGCCTTTGCCGGTTAATTCGTTCACTGCCGGAGTTTTGTAACGAGGAAATCAATAGACGATTGGCAGGTTGGCCTGCTTCCAGGCGGCAATCCCACCCTGGAGGTTGTAAATTTCTGTATAGCCGTTGTGGGCAAGGATCTGCATAGCGGCATAACTGCGGCCCCCGGTCGCACAATAGAGCAGCAAGGGACGATTCTTGGGAATCGTGTAGTTTCCTGTCATAATGTAGGTAACCGGAATAAGAATCGAGTTTTCGATTTTTCCTTCCTGCAGTTCACCAGGTGAACGGACATCAATGATGAGCAGATTTTGTTTCTGTTGAATCAATTCCATCGTCTCCGCTGGTGGATACGAGGCAAAGTACGTTGACTCGATGGTTGCTTTTTCCCCGATGAACGGCAGGGAGCAGTTACCCATTTTTTTCATCACGAAGCTGACTGTGATGAAGTCACCTTTCTTAACAGTATAACCAGCCAATTTGTTGGCTAAGCTGACTTGCAATTCCTGGGTGCCTTTCCCAGTGATGTTCAGCGATATATTATCGGTTTTAGCAAGCAATACCTCGCCGCTCCATGTCATCCGGTGATTCTTATATCGGGACTTAAAAATGCCTCCCTTCGTATAATCACTGGAACTGCTGCCACACCCGACTTCAGTATTCAGATCATCATAGGAGGCATTGTTAAAAGGTATTTCCGGTGAACAGGCACCGATAACGACGACGAACAAAATCAATAGGCAACCAAAAAACTTTGTACGCATAATTCTCTTCCTCTGTCGCTAACCAATATTTTCTTCTACATCACTTCCGATCAGACAATATTTCTCCTGTAAAAGCGGATAATCGACTCTTGACCAAATCCCAACGCATACATCAGGTGAATGGTCCCGAAGATAAGCTGGAGGCGGATGATGCCGTTATCATGAAACTTGCGCGATGAAGTAGTTACATATTTTTTAATGATGTGGAACTGCATACGACGCTTTATACGCGCTATGATTTCGATATCCTCCATAATAGTCAGGTTTGCGTCAAACCCATTAATTGCAGTAAAAAGTGACCGTTCGAGAAAAAGAGACTGGTCGCCGCCACGGCAGAACGTAAAGGGAAACCTGGTACACCATCCGTAGAGAACCATTATGGGATTGTCGTCATCAAAATCCATTCTGAAGCATCCTGCTTTTTTTCCTGAAACCACTGCTAAGCGAATATCATCAATAAATGTCTCTGGGGGCAGCGTGTCGGCATGGAGAAAATAGAGGATGTCACCGCGTGCGAGTGCTGCTCCCGCGTTCATCTGCCGTGAACGCCCTTTCTCGCTTCGACACAGAGTCACAGGAAAGGCAGAAACGAGGTCTACAGTACGGTCGCTGCTGGCGTCGCTGACGATTATTTCCACCCCCTCCTTTTTTTCTGTGATGGAGATAAGCGCCTGAAGTGACTCAGCGATAATAGCCTCTTCGTTGTAGGTCGGTATGATAATGCTTAAAGTTGCTGTTCCATAATTCACAATTTTTCAGGTCTCTATATGCGTCAATATCGGTAAGTTCATCGAGAATTTCAAATCAGGCGTTCGCCTAACATCTCTGCTATTTTACATGCCACATCACCAGTTAGAGTTTTGCAGGTACCCTTGTTGGTTTTGCGGATGGTCTTGCAGCAGGTCACTCCATATTTTCCTTTGAACCAGACATGCAGATCTTTCGTGAGCCGTGTCGATACTTTCCTATCAGCCAGCACCAGACCAAGAGCGACGGTGCCCCCCGAAACCGCGCCACAGATGCAGCCGGTACCGGAGCCACCTCCAAAACCCGATACACCGCCGATTATTGCCTCAGGCAGATGTGGGGCAAAATGCTTCCGTGAAACTTCCAGCACCGCTTCCGCGCAATGATACTTTCCGGAACTGAACAACAGTTCGGCTTCTTCCTGACACTGTTTGCTCAACTCCATATCTTCCAGCGACACTTTCTTTTTTTTGTTCCAAAACATTACTTACTCCTTGGCGCATACAGGCGATAATATACCGCTGATCAACATATTTGGCTCTTTTTACGTCTATGTGGTCTTAATATTGATTGAAAGTGGATTGCATTGAATACAACCATAATCTACGATACTTTCAAGTAAGATCCACGTTGCATGGTCGTCAATCCGTGTTTCAGCCTCTTCAAGCTCAGTGATATTAATTTTATTCGTTGGCTTGAAGTTCTCATATAACTCTTTGATTTTGTATTCTCCGCTCTCAAATTCATTCAAATCGTCGTTAATGCTGATAACCTGCCCTACATAAATTTCTGAGTTCATTGCTTTGCTCCATAGTATGGGAGTAACCTTGCTGTCGAGATAGCAAACGGCGGCCAGTAAAAACGGACTCCTGGGGGCGAGCCACAGGCTGTTTTGCTACCACCGGCAAGTGCGTACATTTCCATTCCCTAATATTTTGGCAGTTCTTTCTCTATTTATTAAAGCTTAAGGCCCGCTATGTGGGACGAGGGCGGGGTAATAAAAAAGGCCGATCCTGCCGGCCTTTTTTATTACCTCGTTTGATGCGTGATCAGGCGCTTATAGCGCCACTTTGACAGGCGTCGACGCATGCACCACAGTCAGTGCAAACATCTTCGTCGATATTGTGCTTGTTGTCGGCTCCAGTAATAGCGTCAGATGGGCAGTAGTCCAAGCATATTCCACAGTTGGTGCAAGCGGTAGAAATTTTGTGTGCCATCGTTTATTCACTCCTTTCTTCTTAGATAGAGCTATTAAGGCTCTTTTTACAAATTGAGCGTTGCAAAATGAAAAGCGTTTTCAATTAATTATATGGATTCCGTTCGGAGGCCACTCTTTGCTAATTTTATTACGTGTTTGAAGTTCTCATATATTTTTTTGATTTTATATTCACCGCTCTTAAATTCATTCATGCCGTCGTGAATGCTGATAACCGGCCCTACATGGATTTCTGAGTTCATTGATTTGCTCTTGCATTCCAGCGCCATGCAACCAACCCACGTCGCCACCTGACAACTACCCATGATATTTTCCTTTTCTGTCTTGTGACTGGACGTGAGATAACCCGATGAAAGCTCAAAGCCGGTACTTTTTTATTTTTCTCCAGAGAGTACTCGGGTTCATTCCGAGCGCCTCTGCGGTCTTTGCTCTGCTCCACTTGTTCTCTTCAAGAGTCATTCGGATCAGTTCGATTTCCTTCTGAAAATACCGCGACACTCCAGAAGTATCTTCTTTAGAGGATTCACCGGTAGTTATTGCATTTGTACCCACGGAAGTTAGAGCAAAGGATGATATCACCTCGCTGGGCAAAAACCTCATATCAATGGTTCGCTGGTCACAAAGAATAAAGACGTATTCGATAATGTTTTGCAATTCCCGAATATTGCCCGGAAAAGGATACTGCATTAAGAAGCGCATCACTTCTCCGGAAATATTTTCGACCCCCTTGTTGGTGAGGTTGTTCTGCAGCTTGATGAAGTGGGCAACAAAAAGAGGAATATCCTCCTTTCTTTCCGAGAGGGGGGGGAGATTGATTTTTACCACGTTTATTCTGAAGTACAGATCTTCTCGAAATGCATTTTCAACAACAAGCTGTTGAAGATTTCTGTTGGTGGCCAATAAAATTCTTGCGTCAGCCTTGTGCGGCTTGCTGCCGCCTACCGGTTCATATTCCTTTTCCTGGATTACTCTCAACAATTTGACCTGAAGCAAAAGAGGAAGTTCGCTAATTTCATCAAAAAAAATGGTTCCCCCCTCAGCCAATTTGAATTTACCGTGCCGGTTGTGTTTAGCGTCCGTAAACGCGCCCTGTACGTGTCCAAACAGCTCCGACTCCAGAAGGTTATGAGGGATCGCACCGCAGTTGATCGCAATAAAGGGCCCCTTTTTTCGCTTACTAAGATTATGAATGGCTTTCGCAAAGACTTCCTTGCCAGAGCCACTGGGGCCCTGAATCAGGACGGTGCTGGAACTCCGGGCAATATGGGGCAGAATAGCTAAAATATCTTTTATTTTTGGGCTTTTACCGATGATGTCATGAAAAGTGTAAGACTGATCAAGCTGTTTTTGAAGCAATTCAATATCACGACAGTCGCGGAATGTTTCGATACCGATCAACATTTCCTTTTTGTGGTCGGTCAGCACCGAGGTGTTGACTGATATTGGGATAATGGTTCCGTCCTTATCAGCAATATTGATCCGGCGGTCCAAGATGGTATTGCCGCTCGCCATGGTTTCCCGCAGGAAGCAACCGGATTTGCAGATATTTGCTTTAAAAATTGCGTAACATTTGCTCTTTAAAGCTTCGTTTTTATTGAAACCGGTGATTCTCTCAGCGGCTCGATTGAAAAAAGTAATATTCAACTCCTTATCAACCGTAAACACTCCTTCGGTAAGGCTGTCGAGTATGGATTCAGCATACCTCTCGTTATTCATGATCAGTGGCTTGCCTGACTTTTCCAAAATCTGTCCACAGTCCGATCAAAAGTAGGGCGATCTACATCCAGATATTTAAGGATATCCTCAATATTGGGGGGTACAGTTGTCATCTCCTCCAGCGAAAGCAGCTCTTTCCCTTTTTCGAGAGGGATGTCTTTACTGGCCAAAAGATTGCTGATGACAATTTGCTTTTCACTATAGCCATGTTTAGTAAATTCCGTGTAACACAAGGTCGGATTCATCACGCAATCGCAGTGGAAAAACTGACCTTTGGGATATCTCCAGTCAAACTCATTTTCGAGAACAGTCTGAATCTCGTCATAACCCCAATCCATAAGGTCGGGCAAATCGATAGTCAAAACACTCTGATCCTTCCATGACTGGATATGCGTCAACTTCTTATTCCGCTCCAACTCCTCGTGAGTGATACCAAATTCATCGGCCATCTGCTTTACCCGTTCGTTGAACTCATCTTCGCTCTGACAGAAATAGCTGAAATATTTCGGGTCTGCCTTGTTCAGGTCAATCTTCGAAGAAATGCCACGAATGATCACCCGTATTCCATGTTCGCTTGCAAATTTGGCCAATGTAAAGTGATGCCCTTTATGGCAGGGAGAACAGAATTCGCCATGCTTGATGAAAAACCCTTTCACCAGCTTATTGAAGAAGGCGCTGTCGATGCTGTAGGATTCGAAGTCAACACCCAACCGGGAAGTTGCATCACGCATATTGTGCTTTGCTTCTTCAGACTGAAAAGGGCTGCTGAAATTTACCGCGAGCGGGTTCAGGTTGAGAATCTTTTTGACATAATACAGAATAAAGGTACTGTCTCGACCGCCAGTGAGTCCTACCAGGCAGTCGTACTTTCCCCCGCTCTGCTTACGAAGATTTTTGATATCGTCGATCGACCAGCCTGTGTTGTTGTTCGGGATAAACGTCTCACCTGCGGTGATAGCCTGCCGAAAGTCATCGGGGGTACAATATGAACAAGACATTCCATCTCTGTTTAGTGTCACTGCATGAACGGGCATGAGGCAGTTGGGACACCTGGTTGATTCACTCGGAACTTCACATGCGGATTCTTTTGTAGTCATTCTCTCTTCTCCTCGATTTACCAGCCGTATTTTTGTTTGTTGCCAATCCGTTCAGTTATCGAAAAGCATGCCGGACAGGACCAGACTTCTTTTTTGGAGAAAGCAACCACCAGACCAAACGGCACCAAAACCAGGCTTAGTAAAGCCTCGGCCGGGATGGCTGCGACTATTACCACTCCGATGGCCATCAGCGCAAAGCCATGTGGCTTGTTGTACTTGTCAAGCTGCATAGTTTTCATGTCGGTCCCGCAAAGGGTACATCTGATTTGCTTTTCCATGTAGTAACGTCCTCACTTGATTTATCTGAATATTGTTGCAGTGAGAGCGGTTGAGCAAGATACTTGCCAATTTTTGAAAATAGGTCATTAAATTAGCGGAACGGGCCAAGGCTTCGTTTTACGAAACAGTCATAAATTTAATCAGATGGCTTAACTACTTGTCACAACAGAATTTACCGACCTGCCTTTCTGGGAGCATAGTCGGTTCCCATCTGCATGCTCTGGATGCAGCGGCAACCTGGTTTAAGCAAACAGACTCCGTATTTGCATGATGGTCGTGCATAGCGCAATAAAACATTGCAAAATCGTGCATGACCTCAATCTGATTTGTGTCGGTCAAATTTGGATTCGGTATTCCTTGGAAACATAGCATGGGCTGTAATGCTCGCCCAGTGTGTCAGCGATCAAAGCCATTGCCCCCTTGCCCGTGCAGTGACCCAGAGCACAGTGCCTGATGTCCGTGCTGTCAAGCAGGGCGACGGTCTTCTGAATGCGCTGCTCAGAGGCGTCGACGAGATGAGCTCCTCCAATTATCGCATGAATGGCGGTTGTTCCTGACAATTCACGTATATAGTCAATAGTATTGATCACACCAGAATGGCAGCAGCCCAGCAATATGATCAGCCCCTGAGAGGAGGTAATCCATAGTGCGAGATCATCCTGCAGAATGTCGCAATCTTTACCCTGACGATCAAAATAAAACAGACCACCGGTGTCCTCAAAGGGACTCTTCCTGGGAATCGGGCCGGTAACCCAGACGTTTTCCGACAGTTGAGTTGGCTCCGTTACCCAATGGCACTGATGCAATTTGTTTTGAATCACTGCCTTCCCGGGTTCAGGCATCCCGATATCATACACATCTCCGGCCTGCGTCAGCCTGAATCGAGTTTTAGTGACATCGGGGTGTACATACAGTAATGCCGAGGCCGCACGCTCAAAGGCGCAACTAAGTCCTCCCGAGTGGTCATAGTGACCATGACTCAAGACAATGCTCTCAGTCTGGTCGAGTCGGATATTCAAGTAATCCGCATTTTTTGAGAACGCATCAGTCATCCCTGTATCAAAGAGAATTTTAGTTCCATCCACTTCGATCCAAACAGAGAAGCCATGCTCTCTAAGCAAACTGTCAGAAGGGCTTGAATTATCAATAAGTACAACGAGTCGATCAACCATAATACGATATCACCACCTTTTAAGCCGATGTAAAGTAGACCAGTTTATGCCGTGTGCTTAACGGTCGTCCAACATTTCTCGCACCTTGGCGGCAATATCGGATCGCGAGAATGGCTTCTGGATGAAATGCATCTCTTCACCGAGAACTCCATGTCGGGAAATGACATCTGCTGTATATCCGGACAAAAAGAGGCATTTCATCTCTGGATAAAGCGACTGCAGCTTATCGGCAAGGGCGCGTCCGTTCATCTCGGGCATGATCACGTCTGTAATGAGCAAGTGAATGGTGCCGTTGAATTTCTCGACCTGCTCGACCGCTTCTCTAGGCGTACTGGCTTTAAGTATTGTATAACCCTGTTCCTCAAGCATCATGGAGGCCATATTTAAGATGGCAAGTTCATCCTCGACTAGCAATATGGTTTCATCCCCCCGTGCAACCGCCATTGTAGTAACTTCTACATAAGTCTGTTCGTAACTGCCTGTATAGCGGGGTAGATAAATTGAGAACGTTGTGCCGTAACCTGGCTCACTATGGACGTTGATGAAGCCTCCGTTCTGCTTTACAACTCCATACACTGTTGCCAGTCCGAGGCCGGTTCCCTTGCCAAGTTCCTTTGTGGTGTAAAATGGTTCGAAGATATGGAGGAGTGTTTCTTTATCAATGCCGCTGCCGTTGTCGCTTACCGCAAGACGGACAAATTCGCCGGCAATGAAATCAACATGTGCAGCTGAGTGGGTCTTATCTATACTGCAGTTCTCTGTTTCAATGGTGATTTTTCCTGTGCCCTTGATGGCATCTCTGGCGTTGACGCACAGGTTAGCCAATATTTGGTCAAACTGGGACGGATCCAGCTTAACCTGCCAGAGTCCGGACGCAGGTTTCCAGGCGAGATCAATATCTTCGCCTATAAGCCGCTGCAGCATCTTAAGCATACCGGATGTTGATTCGTTAAGGTCAAGCACTTTTGGTATAGTGGGCTGCTTACGAGCAAATGCTAGAAGTTGGCGAGTAAGGTCTGCTGAGCGTTCTGCCGCTTTTCTAATCTCCAAGAGAGCCGAGTGAAGCGGATGTGACTCACCGGCACGTAGGAGTCCAAGCTCCGAATAACCGATAATGACGCTGAGCAGATTGTTGAAATCATGGGCAACTCCCCCTGCCAGTCGACCTACTGACTCCATCTTCTGGGCTTCCAGGAGCTGATGTTTGAGTTTTTCTTTCTCATCCTCGGCTTGCATACGACGGGAAATGTCTGTGAAAGTGACAACTGCACCACGAATATTTCCGTTTTCCAAAATAGGATAAGAGGAATATTCAGCCGGGAATGATGTCCTGTCTTTCCTCCAGAGTACTGTCTCGTCTATTCGGTACCCCACACCGGTAGATTTGACGCAAAAAACAGGGCATTCCTCTATCGGATACGGTAAACCACTGGAATGGCTATGGTGTATGAGATCGTGCATATTCCTACCGATACACTCATCATGTTTGTAGCCCAAGGTCTGTAAACCCGCCCTGTTGATAAAAGTACAAACCCCTTTCATATCGATGCCGTAAATTCCCTGATCGGTGGTTTCCAGTAACTGCCTGATACTATTATTGCTTTCCAGCAAGGCTTCCTCAGTCTGCCTATGCTCTTTAACCTCTTGTAGCAGAAATAATGTTTGTACGGCGACCTCATGGCTAAGCTTTCTGTTAAAAAAGAACAGGATCAAAGCAACTATGAGAAACAGAGACAGAAATGAAATCCCGATGGTGTGATAGCGCTGCTCGTTGAACATCCTGATCAAGCCAATTCCAAATTCATCTGCCCAGTGGAGTAGCAAGATGCTCTTTACACTTTCCTCCGTCTCACGTATGACATCTGCGTATAGTGCATAAAAGTGTCCACCTGCTGCGGCAATAGTTGCTGCCATGACAGTAATAATTGCAACTTTAAACTGATTAGGCTGTTTTCCAGATTTGTTATCTCTCGCGGAATCGGCCATTTAATACCCCAGTTGATGATTTCTGCACTGCATGTGGAGATCCCTCATGAGTACAGACCCCACACTGTCATACCGACCCAGAGCATGATTCCCCCTATGGCACAAACAGTAAAAAGCGGTCGTTTGAGCGGGTGCTTCTCTTTGCCACGGTCGATAAACGGCAGTAGCGCCAGAAAACCCATGGCTAACGCCTGTACCGTCAGGCCGATGATTTCACTCGGAAACAGTTTCAGGGTCTGATAGTTGGCCAGAAAGTACCATTCCGGCTTGATATGGGAAGGCGTGACTAACGGATTAGCTGGGACGTATGATGTTGAAGGAATAAACAAATTGGGTAGGAAAAAGACTAACACCATGAGACAGGCGAGGTAGAGCGATATGGAGATCATATCCTGAAGAAAAAAATTGGGGAAGAAGGGAACGCCGCCTGGATGCTCTTCATATTCGAAAGTTTCACCTTGCCACTTGTTAGTGCTGTCTTCAAGACCGAACGGAGGCGTGGAGACTCCAGTACGCTGGATCAAGAAGAGGTGTATTCCTATCAGGATTGCGATAATGGCAGGGAGTAGACCAACATGCAGGGTATAGAAACGCCCGACGGTATGAGTGCCGACCTGTTTGCCGCCGCGCAGCATCTCTACAAAACTCTCTCCGAGTACCGGA
>CAIMXI010000285.1 GCA_903845365.1 uncultured Geobacteraceae bacterium
CCTCTATTAACAGAGTCAGTCAACGCTATCCTAGCAAAAGGGATCTGTTCTGTCTACTGGTATCTTTGCGACAAAATATTTTATGTGCGCCGGGTAAAAGGCCAATACATGGGACTCTGTAGATTTGTGCGTCAGTCGTGATAAATCAAGTTTTCAAGTTTATACTTTGTACGGCATGAAATTGAGTACTTGCAGTTGTAGGCCGAAGCATAGCGCATCCGGCAGCAATGTTGGCGATGGCGGTAAACGCGGGTTCCGCTTCGCTTGAGCCGGCCTACTAAAAGCTCAATATTAGACCAAATTGTCTTTTCACTTGGAGATATAATAGGTAACTACGCAGGAGTGAATGATGAAATCGGATATGAAGTTCTACGGAAGTTCACTGTTTCCCATCAGATATTTATCACACTCACGAGCCGCTCCGCGACCCTCATTGAATGCCCATACCACGAGACTCTGGCCGCGGCGGCAGTCGCCGGCTGCGAATACACCGGGGAGAGAAGTGTTGTACTTGTTGAAGTCGGCCTTGATGTTGCTACGCGGGTCCCGCTCTAGGCCGAGTGAGTCGATCAACCGTTGCTCCGGTCCCAGGAAGCCCATCGCCAGCAGCACCAATCCGGCGGGGCGCACCAGTTCCGTGCCTGGAACCGGGTGTGGTACAAACTGACCATTTTCGTTTTTCTGCCAGGCTACTTCAACGGTATGTACAGCCTTTACCGCACCATCACTATTTCCCTCGAACCGTGATGCGGTAGTCAGGTAGACGCGCGGATCAGCGCCGAATTTCGCCGCAGCCTCTTCCTGACCGTAATCCATTTTGTCGGTTTTGGGCCATTCCGGCCAGGGGTTGTCCGTAGCACGCCGGTCAGGTGAGCGAGGCATGATTTCAAGTTGGATGACACTTTTGCAACCATGACGGAGTGAGGTAGCAACGCAGTCTGTTCCGGTGTCTCCACCGCCTATGATGATTACGTCCTCCCCTTTGGCGGAGATGAAATTATCGTTCCCGTTCAGCAGCGCCTTGGTGTTGGCGGTCAAAAACTCCATCGCGAAGTGAATCCCCTTGAGATCACGACCGGCAATCGGGAGATCGCGCGGCAGGGTAGCGCCGGTTGTAACGACAACAGCATTAAAGTCTCTGCGCAGTTTTACTGCAGGATATGTATCTCCTCCGATTTCCGTATTGCAGACAAAGACAATCCCTTCCGCTTCCATCATCCTGATACGACGCAGCAGCACTTCGCGCTTGTCCAGCTTCATATTGGGGATGCCATACATCAACAGTCCGCCCGGCAGATCGGCCCGCTCAAAGACAGTCACACTGTGACCGGCTCTGTTGAGTTGAGCGGCGGCGGAGAGGCCGGCAGGGCCGGAACCGACCACTGCAACTTTTTTGCCGGTGCGGGTTGCAGGGATGGTCGGGGCAATCCATCCCTCTTTAAAGCCGCGCTCAATAATACTGACTTCGATATTTTTGATCGTAACCGCCGGATCAATCATGCCAAGGGTGCAGGAGCCTTCGCAGGGGGCAGGACAGACACGCCCAGTAAATTCCGGAAAATTGTTGGTTTTGAGTAGTCGGTCGAGCGCCTGACGCCAGTGATTGCGGTAGATCAGGTCATTCCACTCCGGGATCAGGTTGTTGATAGGGCAGCCGCTTGCCATGCCGCTGATAAGAGCGCCGCTGTGACAGAACGGTACACCGCAATCCATGCAGCGGGCACCCTGACGGCGCAGGTCGTCGTCCGGCATCTGCAGATGGAATTCGTGCCAGTCGTTAATGCGCTCCAGAGGTGCCCGGTCAGTCGGGACTTCGCGAATATATTCCATGAACCCAGTAGATTTTCCCATGATAAGTTCCCTTGTATATATTAATACCCTTCGATGTGCGAATTTTCCTCAAATGCCGCCGCAAGCGCGTCGTCGCCACTAAGTCCGGCAGCTTTGGCCCGCTCCAGCGCCTGTAGTACACGTTTGTAATCGTTAGGCAGCACCTTGATGAACTGCCCGCGCACGTTGTCCCACTTTATCAGCAACATTTTTGCACGGGAACTGCCGGTGTACTCTGCATGTTTATTAATCATGGCTTTGAGTATTGCCGCATCGGCATCATCAAGTGATTCAAGTCCGACCATCTCGGTATTGCAGCGAGTGGCAAAATCCCCCTGTTCGTCGAGAATATATGCAACACCGCCGCTCATACCGGCAGCAAAGTTGCGTCCGGTATGACCGAGGATCACTACCGTCCCACCGGTCATGTACTCACAACCGTGATCGCCAACCCCTTCTACAACGGCATCGACACCAGAGTTGCGTACGCAGAAACGTTCACCTGCCATGCCGCAAATATATGCCGAACCACTCGTTGCTCCGTAAAAAGCCACATTGCCGGTAATGATGTTCTCTTCAGCCCTGAAGGTTGTGCCGGCAGGCGGATAGACAATAATTGTGCCGCCGCTTAATCCTTTACCCAGATAATCGTTTGCATCGCCAGACAGCTTCATCGTCATGCCGCGCGGTATGAATGCCCCGAAGCTCTGGCCGGCGGAGCCGTTAAAGGTAAGGGTTACAGTACCCTCCGGCAGCCCTTTGGCACCGTGATGACGAGTTATCTCGTTACCGAGAATGGTGCCGGTCACACGATCGATATTAGTGATCGGCAGCTCCGCAGTGACCGTTTCACCCCTTTCGATAGCCGGTTTGCAAAGAGCCAGCAGCTTCGTCATGTCAATTGATTTTTCCAGGCCATGATCCTGCTGCTCGGTGTTATAGCGACCGACATTAAGACCTACTTTCGGTTGGTAGAGTATGTTCGAGAAATCCAACCCACGCGCCTTCCAGTGGCTTATCGCCTTGTTTGCCTCAAGGACATCGCAGCGACCGACCATTTCGTTGAGGGTGCGGAAGCCGAGTTGTGACATGATTTCACGCAACTCCTGAGCAACAAAACGCATGAAGTTGACAACATATTCCGGTCTGCCGCTGAAGTTCTTGCGCAGTTCCGGGTCCTGTGTTGCGACGCCGGTAGGGCAGGTGTTGCTGTGGCAGACGCGCATCATGACACAGCCAAGTGTAACTAGCGGAGCGGTAGCAAAGCCGAACTCCTCGGCTCCGAGCAGGGCGGCGATGGCAACATCGCGACCGGTTTTCAACTGTCCGTCCGCCTCAATGATAATCCGGCTCCGCAGATTGTTCAGCAACAGGGTCTGGTGAGTTTCAGCCAAGCCGAGTTCCCACGGCAGGCCAGCGTGCTTAATACTGGAGATCGGCGACGCTCCGGTACCACCGTCATAACCGCTGATAAGCAGAACATCGGCATGAGCTTTTGCCACGCCGGCGGCAATCGTGCCGACACCGACTTCAGACACCAGTTTGACGCTGATTCTGGCACGGCGGTTGGCATTTTTCAGGTCGTGGATCAGTTCGGCAAGATCCTCTATTGAGTAGATATCATGGTGCGGTGGCGGCGAGACCAGACCGACGCCGGGCGTTGTATGACGGGTCTTGGCGATCCATGGATACACCTTGTGACCCGGCAGTTCGCCCCCCTCGCCCGGCTTGGCTCCCTGCGCCATTTTTATCTGCAGCTCACCGGCATTGGTCAGATAATCACTGGTGACACCAAAGCGTCCCGAAGCGACCTGTTTGATGGTGCTGTTTTTTGAATCCCCCAGTTCGTTCGTCCAGGTAAAGCGCTCCGGATCCTCTCCACCCTCGCCGGTGTTTGATCTGCCACCGATGCGGTTCATAGCGATTGCCAGCGCTTCGTGAGCCTCTTTACTGATAGAACCGTAAGACATGGCGCCGGTCTTGAACCGTTTCATGATCGCTTCAACAGGTTCGACCTCATCAAGCGGCACGGAAGGCATTTTCTCCTTGAAGTCCAACAGGCCGCGCAGGGTATAGTGCCGGATATTCTGATCATCTATCAACGCAGAAAATTGTTTAAACTCACGATAATTATCCGTACGGGTAGCCTTCTGGAGTGAGGTGATAGTCAGCGGATTGTACTGGTGCTCCTCGCCGTCTTTACGCCATTGGTAAACTCCACCCGAATGGAGGGTCGTTTCCGGAGCCACACGCTCCGGATAGGCACGGGCGTGACGCTCCATAAGTTCCCGCGCTATTCCTTCAATATCAATCCCGCCGATACGTGAGGGCGTCAGAGTGAAATAGCGGTCAATAACAGAGCGATGAAGACCGACCGCTTCGAAAATCTGGGCACCCCGATAGCTCTGCACGGTAGAAATACCCATCTTTGCCATTGTCTTGACGATACCTTTGATGGCAGCCTTGACATAGTTCTTAACCACTTTATTGTGGTCAAGCCCCGGTAACAACCCCTGCAAAAGCATCTCGTCAAGCGATTCAAACGCCAGGTACGGGTTGATGGCGTTAGCGCCGTAGCCGAGCAGCACGGCAAAATGATGCACTTCTCGCGGCTCACCAGATTCAAGAACCAGCGAAACTATTGTTCGTGTGCCGCTGACGACCAGATGCTGGTGCAAACCGGAAAGCGCGAGCAAGGCCGGAATGGCAGCGTTATTTTTGTCTATACCCCGGTCGGAGAGAATCAGAATGTTGCAGCCGGTCTCTACCGCAACATCGGCGGCGGCAAAAAGAGTTTCCAGACCCTTCTCCATTGCGGAAATGCCGCGCATCGCCGGAAAGAGGAGTGAAAGTGTGGCGGATTTGAAACCGGGACGATCTATCTGGCGCAGTTTTTCCAGTTCCTGGTTGCAGAGAAGCGGATGCTGAAGTTTTATTCTCCGGGCGTTTACGGCCTCCGGTTGCAGCAATCTCCCCTCCGAGCCGATCAAGGTGATTGTGGAGGTGACTATTTCTTCGCGAATCGGATCAATCGGCGGATTGGTAACCTGGGCAAACATCTGTTTGAAATAATTGTACAGCAACTGGTTCTGGTCAGAGAGCACCGCCAGCGGTGTGTCGGTTCCCATTGAGCCGAGCGGCTGCATGCCATCAGCGGCCATCGGCCCAAGGACAATCCGCAGGTCTTCATATGTATAGCCAAAGGCATGCTGACGCTGCGTCAAGCTGCTCTTGTCGGGAAGATGCATCTTGGATGTAAACGGCAACTCCTCCAGCCGGATACAGCTCTCTTTCAGCCACTGGCCATAAGGGTTGGCCGCCGCAAGCTCTTTCTTGATCTCTGTATCAGGAACAATGCGCCCCTGCTCTGTGTCAACCAGAAACATCTGCCCCGGCTGGAGCCGTCCCTTGTGCAGAATGCGCTCAGGCTCGATCGGTAGAACACCGGCTTCGGAGGCCATAATTACAAGATCATCGTTGGTTATGTAGTATCGGGAAGGGCGCAGTCCGTTGCGGTCTAGCACCGCTCCGATGCTCCGCCCATCGGTAAAGGCAACAGCGGCTGGGCCGTCCCACGGCGCTATCAGACATGAGTGGTACTCGTAAAAGGCTCGCTTCTCCTCGCTCATATCGGCGTGATTTTCCCACGGCTCCGGGATCATCATCATGATTGCATGTGGCAGCGAGCGACCGCTCATGACCAACAGCTCCAGGCAGTTGTCAAACATACCAGAATCGGAACCGCTGTCGTTAATAACCGGTAGAATTTTCTTGATATCCTCACCAAACAATTCACTCGTCAGAAGGTGCTGACGGGAGTTCATCCAGTTTACATTGCCCCGCAAGGTATTAATCTCGCCGTTATGAGCCAGAAAATGATAGGGGTGTGCGCGATCCCAACTGGGAAAGGTGTTGGTGGAAAAACGGGAATGAACCAGGGCAATGGCGCTCTCAATGGCCGGATCACGCAGTTCGGGGTAGTACTTGTCTACCTGTACCGGCATGAGCATTCCCTTGTAGACAAGCGTTCTGGTCGAAATGCTGCAGACGTACCAGTGCTCATCAACCCCGGCACGTCTGATCTCATTGATAGCCCGCTGATTGATAATATAGAGCTTACGGTTAAAGGCCTGCTCATCGACACAGCTCTCAGGTCGTTTGAGGAACATCTGCCGCACCATCGGCTCACCTTCCCAGGCGGTATTTCCCAGGGAAGAGTTGTCAGTCGGCACGTTACGCCAGCCAAGAAGCTCCACCCCTTCTTCAACGAGGATCCTTTCCAGAATATGGCGGGCGGCGTTTCGCTCGGGTGCTTTCGGTGAAGTAAAAACCATGCCAACGCCGTAATTAAAAGGCTCAGGGAGCTCAATACCGAGTGGAGCACAGGCCGAACGCAGGAAGTTGTCCGGCATCTGCAATAAAATTCCGGCACCGTCTCCGGTATTCGGCTCACAGCCGCAGGCGCCGCGATGATCCAGGTTAACAAGAATCTCCAGTGCCTGGCTGACAATCTTGTGGGACTTTTTCCCTTTAATGTTGACAACGAAGCCAACACCGCAGGCGTCGTGTTCGAATTGCGGATCGTAGAGACCCTGCTTAACCGGTGGTTTATTACTTTTCATTGGGGGTACCCTTTGCCTGAAAATTAATCCGTTCAGAGAAGTCAACTGGGTGCGCAGTATATCAGTACACGCGGGGTATTCCTCTTAGCAGAGAGTGTGCCATACCGGACAGCAGGCATCTGCCGGTCTGTTTCCCCAGTGAGTTTATGGTTAGTTATAAAAAAAATCCTACGTCGTATTCGACTGGTTGTCGTAACAAATAAAGACCGTGAGTTGTTCAACAACACTAGTGAGTACCCTGATTGACTAGAAGCCGACCTCACCTAAGTTCCGCAAAAATGGCTCAAACGCTGAATCTACTCAATTACTAATATAAAGACTCAGTTATGTACAAAAACAACTCATAATCGAGATATAAGGATATCAATTTATTGCTGATAAAATATGCTGTTATGGTGTAAATGGCTAATATTTATGCTACTGCCTATTTACCTCACACCGCTGACCATTCTGGCGTGCAATTTGCACACAATTTAGACAATCAAATTGCAGCCTGCATTTAATTCATGCACGTCTGCATATATTTTACTCAGGGGAGGCAACAATGATTCAAATGGACGAAAAGATTCAGGGTATCTATCAGGAAGTTTTGAAGCGCAATCCGGGCGAGACGGAATTTCACCAGGCAGTACTGGAAGTTCTCGAGTGCCTTGGACCTGTCATCGTCAAACATCCTAATTTTGCTGATCGCAAAATCATACAACGCATCTGCGAACCGGAGCGCCAAATCATCTTCAGGGTGCCATGGATGGATGACAATGGCGAGGTGCAGATAAACCGTGGGTTCCGGGTCGAATTCAGCAGCGCACTGGGTCCATATAAGGGTGGGCTCCGCTTCCATCCTTCAGTATATCTGGGCATCATAAAGTTCCTCGGCTTCGAGCAGATATTCAAAAACTCGTTAACCGGCCTGCCGATCGGTGGCGGCAAAGGCGGCTCTGACTTCGATCCCAAAGGGAAATCTGACGACGAAGTCATGCGTTTCTGCCAGAGCTTCATGACTGAACTGTATCGTCACCTTGGTGAGCACACTGACGTTCCCGCTGGAGATATCGGCGTAGGGGGGCGTGAAATAGGTTACATGTTCGGCCAGTACAAACGCATCACCAACCGTTATGAGCCGGGCGTTCTGACCGGAAAAGGACTCACCTGGGGCGGCTCGCTTGTCCGTACCGAGGCAACCGGATACGGTGCCACCTTCTTCGTCAACGAAATGCTGAAAGCCCGCAAGGATTCCTTTGAAGGCAAAATCTGTACTGTTTCAGGCTCCGGCAACGTGGCCATCTACACCATTGAGAAGATCCATCAGCTCGGCGGAAAATGTGTTGCCTGCTCAGACTCCAACGGCGTAATTTATGACGAAAAGGGTCTGGATCTCGATCTGATCAAACAGCTTAAAGAAGTCGAGCGCCGTCGCATCGAAGATTACATCAAAACGCACAAACACGCCAAATACATCGCCAAAGGTAACATCTGGGAGATCCCCTGTCAGGTGGCCATGCCGTCAGCTACCCAGAACGAGATCAACGGCAAGGATGCCGCGACTCTGGTTAAAAATGGCTGCATCGCTGTCGGCGAAGGTGCCAACATGCCGACTACTCCTGAAGGTGTCAAGTTATTCCTGGAAGCCAAAATTGCCTACGGTCCGGGCAAAGCTGCCAACGCCGGAGGTGTTGCCACATCAGCTCTGGAAATGCAGCAGAACGCCGGGCGTGACTCCTGGACATTCGAGTACACTGAGAAAAAGCTGGAAGATATCATGATCAATATTCACAACAACTGTTTTGAAACAGCAGATGAGTACGGTGCTCCGGGCAACTACGTCCTCGGCGCCAACATCTGTGGCTTTATCAAGGTGGCAAATGCCATGGTTGCCCACGGCCTGATCTGATTTTTAGAGGCCGATTGTAGTCCACAAAAAAAGCCTGGCGATTGCCGGGCTTTTTTTGTAGCTATTTCCTTTCAACCAGAGTGCTCAATTAAGACCCTGTTCCAGAAGTACCTGATATGGTTTCAGAGTGTAAGAACGATAATTGATCGTGCCGTTAAAGTTGAGAAGGACTTCGATTCGGTCTTTCATGACTTTGTTGGATACCTCCTCAAGAACTTTATGAGGAGCTATCCAGCGCGCCTCCGCGCTGTCGCCGGTCGGCAGCAGTTCGCCACTCAGATAGCGCCCCAGAAACGTAAATATAAGAGCAGGCGGAACAGTTACCTTTGACCATACGGCAGCCAACTGTCCCTTTTCTATCTCGATGCCGGCTTCCTCAAGGACTTCGCGGTGCAGCGCCTCAACAAGGTTCTCTCCCTCCTCCACACGCCCCTGAGGAATCTCCCACCCCCGTTTCTGATGCCTGATAAGCAGGACTTCATCGTTAGCATTGCGCACCAGACAGCCGACGACCAGGGTATGCAAAGGTTCTTTCACGGTAGACATAAATGTTCCTTTCGTATCAATTGAATTGTGGAGTATCAGGAGAACAGTTCGTCAATAGCATCAAAATCAAAGTTCACATCAGCCAGTGACCTGATTAAATCCAGCTTTTCCGTATCATCAACTACGATCTTGGAAACGTCCCGATCGATTTTCTGGTAGAGCTCTGCCGAGGTTCGCAGCTCATCGCGGAGATATGGGATTTTACTCTTGTCCAGAATTTGTTGAGTGATAGGATCTATGGGGGCAGCGCCCGAAATGACCAGACCAACTATTAGAGCACGATATTGAGGCATTCCGTACAGATGAGCCAGAGTTACCAGAAGTTCATCCCTGCTGCTGGTCACCAGAATGAGGGAGGGTTCTTCTATCAGCTCGATAAACCGATGCGTGGAAGCTGCACCTATGAGAACCCGGTAAATAATTCTCTGCAGCTCACGCCGGTTCCCTTGAATCGGAAGTCCCAACAGCGAAGAAATACGCCGCAAGGTTGGGTTTGCCAGTATGGGTTGATAATTGAACCCGCCGATGATTCTAAACGGTTCGCTCTTCAGTGCTCTGCGAAGATAATCGAGGCTCCGTTCCCTTTTTTCGGCAATAAGCCTGTTGACAAGAATCGCCCTCACGTCGACAGACTCTTTTTCAAAGAGAGGCATGATCATAGCGAGCCGATCCACCACATTTCCCAAACCGCCACCGGTAACAAGCAGTACCGGAGTGTTGAGGAGTTTGGCGATGCGGGCGTTTGAGATGTTCATGACCGCTCCGACACCCGGATGCCCGGAACCCTCTACGATGATGAAATCGCACTCTTTTTCCAGCTTGGCATAGGCGAGCAGGATCTTTTCCTGAAGATCGTCGGGTGAAATTTTCCCGTCAACGACTTTGTGAGTTGTATCTGGCGAGAGCACCACTGGGGACATTGTCCCTGGGGCTGTTTTCAAGTCGAATACCTGAGCCATCAGGGCGACATCCTTATCGACGACCGTTCTACGAAAGCGGAGCGTCTGCCCGCCAAAGGGTTTGAAAAAGCCGACACGACGATATTTTTTTCTGGCGAGATGCATCAGACAGATGCTTGTCGTAGTTTTTCCGCTGTCCTTGTCGATAGCAGCGATGAACAGTTTCTTTGCCATGGTATCCTCTGTGGTGCAGACAGAAATCAGCTTCAACAATGAAACCATACTCCTCCGATGAAGCAACAGTCAAGAGGGACAATAAAGAGTCCGGATATTTGATAAACTATCCAGCAAATAAAGCAGGTTATATCTATTGAATGAATTTTTATGTTTGACTATAAGCTGGTTACAGTACTATAAGCTTGAATAACATACGGAAGGATTTTTTATCAGAACGATCAGGAAATAAGTTGGCTAAGTGTTGTAGAATTGGCGAAAAGTTTCTATGAATATCCAGAACAGTAATTCTTAAACTTTACATGACTGATGCTTCAGTGATATATACAATAGGCATCAAAGTTATCAAGCTTTATCACGCGACGCTCGTCGCAGAAGAGATACCAAAGGAGATACGGGATGAAATTACTGCTTGGACTCATAACAGGGCTGTTTATATGCTGCCTCATGTCTAGCTGCGCAAACTCGGGTGTAAACGACAGGAAAGCGCCGGTAGAAAGCTCGTTTATTTCCCCGCCTAACGGAAGTTTTAATTTTCGGATGGAAAGCCTTGCAGCTCAACTTGATAAGAACGCTGCCAGGAAAGAACCGTCTAACACGTTTATTGTCACAAGTTTTACGAATCTGGATAAGCTTGGTGATACCTCGGCGTTGGGTCGGCTTATCTCTGAAAATTTGATGCATGGCTTACAGACGCATAAATGGCAGGTATTAGAAGCCAGACTCACCAAAGGGATCGATATAACTGCAGCCGGGGAGTTTTCCCTGAGCAGGGATGTTAACAAGTTGAAGGATGAATACAAGATTAGCGGTATTGTTACCGGCACATATTCGGTCGCAGAAGGTAACCTGACCATAAATGCCCGGGTTATTGACCTAGATACCGGCATAGTCATTTCTTCAGCCCAGACATATATCCCGGTACAGTGGCTTCCTGACGCATCATTTTCAGTCGAGAACAGTAGTAAAACAATGAAAATCGTAAACGATGGGAATAAATGATATGAAAAATTATTTCAGCGCGATAGCCGCAGTTTTTTTTGCAGTTGCAGTTACCGGTTGTGCAGTTCAAAGCACGGCGGTTCGCTACAGCACCTGCTACGGGAAAACCTTTAACCAGCTTTTAGAGTCAACCGACTTGAAACCGCTTTTTAATGATATCGCCCGCGAACTCTGTACGGAACATTGTACGCCAGAAGGTGGCTCTTCATCTGCGGATAAATTCGATAACAGCAGATGTTCTGCAGTAAACGACAGAAACAGCTATTCAATACTGATTACCGACTTCGTGGATATTCAGACCTTTACCCCGGCTTCTCAAGGGCTGTTGATGGGAGAGTTGATGCGCGGCAGCCTTAGTTCCATTTGCAGCACAAAGATAACTCAGGTTGAGTTTGCTAAATTCTTTAACTTGAACGAGAAGGGGCTGGTGGTTCTTTCGAGAAAGGTTTCTGAGATCAAAAAAGATGAATATGATCAAACCGAGGCAATCGTTGGGACGTACAGCTATCTCAATAATAAGATAGTAATTTTTGCACGCAAAATAAATGTCGTAACCGGTAAAATATCGCGGATGGTTACACGGGAAGTTGATTACAACTGCGCTGGCGGCAACGTAAGCTATACAGTCAAGTAAATACAGCTAATTTGGATTAGTCTCCTGGGAAAATCTCAGTTGACTGCTTAGAGTGGGTGATGCTTTTTTAGGGACCTCGGCAATATCGGCATCCACAAGTATGCCAGCGGCAGATTTCAGTTGGAATACCCTGATGAAATTATCATACAGGGCATATTTGTAGTCACGCAGGGTCAAGGAATATGCCTGCTCAGCATTAAGTAAATCGATCGCATTACGGACACCCATATTTCGCCCTTTTTTAACGGCGTCAAGCTGGATTTCCGCAGATGTCATTTTTTGTTCCAGCGCCTTGATGAGACTGAAATTGTACTGAAGGTTGTAAAATGCCTGCTTAACATTCTCGCGCTGCTGTTCGATAGTTTCGTCGAATGCATGCCGACGCTCTTCCTCAGATGCGACAGCCCGGCGGATCTTGGCAGCGGTTTCCCCCCCCGAATACCACGGCACCGATAGCGATGCTCCTACAAACCACTGCCGCACCTCGGCCGCCGGCAGATCGGGAGTTCCCCTGCTTACTGAATATCCGCCTGACGTCTGAAGAACAGGCAGGTATTCGGCTTTTACCGACTTACGCTGTTCTGCACTCTGGACAAGCCCCTCACGCGCCTGTTTTAGTGTCGGCTGTTCCTTTTCCATCGTTGCAACCCACCAGGCAAGGTCGTCCGGATCTGCCTTTGCGGGCTGCTGAGGCAGATAATTCATAATTGATTTAACCGGTTTTCCGACCACACTTGACAGCTTCTGCTCTGCCAGACGGAGGGTACTTTCACTTTTAGTAAGTTCGGCACCTGCACCATCCAGGCGGGACTGAGCTTCATAAACCGAAATAAGATCCCCCGTCCCCTCTCTGAAAAAAGCTCGTGACTGGTCGTAAACCTGTTTAAGGCGTTTAATTTCCCCAAGTGCAATTTGCTTGTCAGCCTGGGCTTTGAGCAGTGCAAAATAGGAATCCGTAAATTTCACGATCAGGCTTTGTCTGGAAGCGGCTACTCCCGCCTGTTCAACTCTTAGAGCGGCATCAGCAGCAGAGAGGGAATAAATTGCCGGGACGTTTAATAACGTCATTCTGGCAACAAGACTGTAATTGAAAGAGGTATAATCATACTTTACTTCATTTGGAGTGTTATAATTAGCCAATGCCTGAGAAATCTGCTGTACTCCTGCGCTTGAATCGAGATGCGGCAAAAGTGTTGAAAATAGCTGATCAGAGTCTGCTCTGCTGCCCCTGACCCTCGCTCTGGAGCGGCCTAGAGCAGGATCATTTGCCATTGCGGATAGATAAAGATCCCAGATCGTCTCTGATGTCTGCCCCGCAATTTTATCGTCTCCAACAACCTGATTCAGACCGGTTTCATTGCCACGATTGGAAGCTGCATAAGGATTGACATCGGCAGAGTGTTGAATAACTGGAGCCTCCGCCACAGGAATAGGCTCTGCGACTAACGCTCTCCGTGAAACAGCCAGGCGTTCATCTTCAGCTTTAAGGGTCTCAATACGCTCCTTTTCAGCCTTCTCCAACAGTTTGCGCTCTTCCTCCGCTTTGCGAGCTACAAGTCGTTCCTGCTCTCGCTTTAGCACTGCTATTCGTGCCGTTTCAACTGCAGCTTTTTCCTGCTCAACTTTGCGCTCTTCTTCAGCTTTATGTGCAGCCAGTTGTTCCTGTTCCTGCTTTAAAGCCGCAATTCGTGCCGTTTCGGCTACAGCTTTTTCCTGTTCAACTTTACGCTCTTCTTCAGCTTTACGTGCAGCCAACTGTTCCTGCTCCTGCTTTAACGCCGCTATTCGTGCCGTTTCGGCTGCAGCTTTTTCCTGTTCAGCCTTTTGCTTTGCCAAGCGCTCAAGTTCCAACTTTTCAGCATCCCGGCGATCCTTTTCAGCCTTTAGTGCCGCAAGGCGTTCAGCCATCTCCTGTTCGGGCGTTTTTGGAGACAGACTCTCTTTCTCTGTCGCTGTCTTCACCTCTTTTATTGGCGTAGCAAGCCTAACAGTCTGCCCACTGGACAGCGCCTGGGCATTAGTTGGCTTATCACCTACAATTCTGATGGTAGCGTTTCCTTTGACGGGAACCTGAGCGGACTCAACTGGCGCCTGACCGCTAGGATTCATCTCGCTATTTGTTACCCTGTCGCCGATGATACGAATAACAGAGTCTGCATCTGACGGCTCTGAAAAAGTAGATATGTTGATTACACAGGCTAAAAGCAGGCAGTTTGATATGTATACGGATGATCTTTTCATATTACCTCATCTTATTTGGAAAGCTTTCCTCGCGTTCTCCTTCAACGGATTAACAAGGTAATCGACCGCTGTTCGCGGGGCAATAGAAATCATGACATTCGCCGTCATGCCAGGCATCAGTTTATCTGCACTATGGTCTATTATGGAATCAGATTCGAATTCAAGATGTGCTGAGTAATACGGTTGTCCCTGACTGGATGTAGGCGCAATCCGGTCATCAGAAATATAGGTAACCTTGGCACGAAACGGCAGCGTCTTGCGAGCGTCAAAACTTGCTACAGTCACATCGGCCATTTGTCCAACCTTGACTTCGTTTATGTCTTTCATCTCAATTTTCGCTTCCAAAATCAGTGTTTCCCCGATCGGCGCAATTTCCATTAGCGTATCTCTGGGCATGATGGTGCCCCCCACAGTGCTCACCTTTAGACTGACCACCCGACCGGATACAGGAGCCCTTATAACCTGTCGATCCAGTGTATCACGCAGAGGGCGGATTCGCTCCTCCTGGTCGATGCGTCGCAGTGCTGACTGTTTTAGTTCATTCACAGCCCCCAACACTCGATCCGACTGGAGGGTAATAATGCGCTGTTCCATCTCGGCGATCCTCTGCTTGTCTCCGGCTATCGCAGCTCTGATGGACTCCAATTCTCCGGAATTTGCGGCAAATATGCGCTGAAGATCTAGAACGGCGGATTTGGATACATATCCATCCTTAAGAAGTCTCTGATTTGCATCAAGTTGCGCCTTGATTGAAGCGGCCTCCTGCGACTTCAGGACGAGGCGCTCCTCGGAACCACGGAGGGACTCCTTTATCTCGTTTATCTGGATGCGCATCAACTTAATCTGTTCCTGATGTGCTTCCTGACGCGCCTTGAATAGGCGGTTCTCCGTATTGCCTCCGGCACTCCCCAAATACCGCTGACCCTTTATTTCGGCTTCAAGGCGTGACATCTGGGCTCTCTCGGCCACGTTCTGCTCCTGAATCATTCTCACGATCGGCTTAACCTGCTTATCCTCCAGCACAATCAAGGGTTGGCCTGCCTGAACCATATCGCCGTCTCTGACAAGAATTTTTTCAACGATTCCCCCTTCGAGATGTTGGACAATCTGTCGTTTACCCTTGAAAACTACTTCAGCCGGTGCCGATACAACAGCATTTACAGGGACATATATCATCCAGAGTGCTGTTGCGCCAGCGAAAAGAACAAGAATGGCAAGACCGGTCAGAGTAGCGGGGAGGGCAGACATATTTTTATTACGAAGCAAAGCATCGCGGCTAACATGCTGTACTTTACGCGGAGAGAGTGCAGTCACACCCTGCTTTGCGGGAGTCGTAGTGCTGCGAGTGGCGATATCACCCATTTTCGCTTCACCCCGCACATCCAGCTCCGTAGAGTCGTCATTTTTTATGTCGGTCTTCATGCAGCCACTTGATCCTGCTGGCTCTTGGCCTGCTGTGCCTGCGCCAGTACCCACTCTTTGGGACCGAAAGCGGCGACACTTCCATTCTGTAATATTAACAGCTTTTCTACCTGACTTAAGTATTTTGGATTATGTGTAATCAAAACCGTCGTTACGCCGAGCATTTTAACCTTTATCAGCGCATTAATCAATGCCGTTTCTCCGGCCGTGTCAAGGCTCGCGTTTGGTTCGTCAAGCACAAGCAGCCTTGGGCTGCCGTAAAGGGCTCTGGCTAAGCCGATACGCTGGCGCTGGCCTCCCGAGAGAAAGTCCCCCCCTTCTCCGATCTGGGTATCATAGCCATTAGGCATCTGCAGGATGAGCTCATGCAGACCGGCCATATTTGCAGCATTTATGACAAGTTCCGAATCCGGTTCATCCAGTCGGGCAATGTTTTCTGCAATCGTGCCAGCAAACAGCTCGATATTCTGGGGGAGATACCCGACGTAGCGCCCAAGCATTTCGGAAGGCCAGTTCGAAATATCGGCCCCATCCATGCGGATGACCCCCTGCTGCTGTTTCCAGACCCCAACCAGAAGTCGTGCCAGAGAAGATTTACCGGAGGCGCTTGGGCCGACTATTCCAAGAGTTTCACCTGCCGCGAGCGAAAAGGATACATCCTTCAAAATTACCTTGTTGCTTGCGCGGATTCCGAAGGTAACATGCTCAAGGGCGATCTGCCCTGTCGGTGGTGGTAGCTCCATCAGGACAGGAGGCTCTCTACTCACCTCCTTGAAAAATTTGTCAAGGCGAATATATGAGGTACGTGTGTCAACAATGCTTTGCCAACTGCTCGTAATGTACATAATTGGTGCCGTAGCCTTACTGAGTATGATAAAACCAGCCATCATAAGGCCTGGATTCATCATCGTTTTTTCCTGAAGGGAAATATAGGCAAATACCCCCATACTTAAAGCACCAACCAGGGATTGCAGGAATTTCGTAACTCCAGAGATATTACCGGCTCTTTTACTTGCCTGCGTTTGAAGAACCATGACCCGATCATTCATCAATGACCATTTATGAATAAGGCTCGGCAGCATACCCATAGCATTTACAGCCTCCGAATTCAGTATTGCTGAGTCAACAAAACGGGCCGTGTCTCTGCTGGCACTGTTCGCCTCTGCCAGTGAAGCAGAGGTCAGGTATCCGGTGGCCACGGTAGCACCCCACATCACGATGGATCCGAAGATAAGCGCATAAAGCATATATGGATGCATCAAATAAATTATCAGCATGTACACGGGAAGCCAAAATGCTTCCATTAATTGAATCATCCCATGTCCTGTAAGGAATGTCCTGACAGCACGTAAATCCATGAGTGCATGATGATACGGATTTTGCTCAGCAGATGACGCGCCTTCAATCATTTTCCGCAGCAGATCCGGTGAAATCATGGCGTCAATGGCATTGTTCGCCGATACGAGAATAGATGCCTTGACAGATTCAAGCGCGCCCATAACCAGGAGAGCAATTAGAAGTAACAGACTAAGGAGCCAAAAAGCCTCAAAGCTTTTGGTTGATATAACCCTACCAAAAAGCTGGAAGGAATAAATCATAGGAGCAAGCATAAGGAGATTGACAACCAGACTAAAAATTGCGGTGGGAAGAAAAAAGTTTTTGATGAAAAATAGTTTGTTCATGCTGCAGACATCCTCATCCTTGGTTTTCTGCATGGCTCACCAAAGTCAGTTAAGCCGGATAGGTTAGTTAGCAAAATAATCTTCATTGCTAAAATACACAGAAATTTTCTAGCTTCAATACACTATCTATCATTTTTACGTTATTTATGTAAACTTGATTCTAGGTAATCCAGACCGTGAAATTGTTTATTCAGCAGAAAAACACTTACATCACGCCTGATTATGATATTGTACGAGAATCACCCTGGCCATCAACCGGTTTTCCTCTTAGAGGTTTTAATCTCACGCTAAGTATCACCACTCAGTTACCTATTCATCTTTTTTTCGTGGTGCGGCTTGCGAACCCTTGTCGACATTTGCTTTTATTTTGAATGAACTGCGCATGCCGGTGTTTTTAATGCCTGCCAACAGCGCGATAGCTCCACCAAAGATGAGCAGTATCGGTAGCATGGCTACCAGCACATCAACCATATACCACCAGTATTTCACCATGGCCCAAAACCCGAGGCTCAGTGCG
>CAIMXI010000286.1 GCA_903845365.1 uncultured Geobacteraceae bacterium
AGGATGGTGTCACCGATGAAGCGGTAGCGTAAAACCAGAATTCTCTTCCCTGCTTTTTCGCACTCCATTCAGGAAATCCGCTCCGCTTCGTCGATCAGTAGAACAGGTATACCGTCCCGTACCGGAAAAGAGAGGGCACAGTGGTGGCATAACAGAGAAGCTCGAACCGCATCGGGTTCGAGGCCACCGTTGCAGGCGGGACAGGCAAGTATGGCAAGCAGCTCTTCTGAAACCATCGGATAACGTATGCTCCTGTACAGACCATTTTAAGGTGAAGCCAAATTTATTTCAGTGGTTTTGCAGACATACGTCTAAGTGTTTTTGATACAGGGTCTACGCCAATACCAACATTTTCAAGTGCAACAACACCCAAGAGCGGTTCACAGTCATCTGAACCAAAGATTACCTGAGCGACTGTTTCAGAACCCATGAACGAAACCCTTGCAAATCCGTATGAGTACTCGATTAACGAACCATCAGCCAGTTCATACGAATCTTTCCCTTCAATTAAAACTCCGGCATTTATCAGGGCACGAGAAGGTGCCATACAATCAATTGCTCCGGTATCAACAAGAAAATCGGCCTCAAATGGTGCCCCCGTCTTGCCAAGATTAGTTATTTGTGTTGTTACATGCGTTAATCCCATGACGGTTCTCCTTGTATTCTTGATATTGGCTCAATTCGGCGAACAAAATGCCATAAAAATCAGTTTTTTGGTAGTAAATTGCGCAGCAAAACCAGTAAATCTGCCGACCTTTCGATCTTAATCTCCAGCCTGGCTACGTAGGTGACTGCGGCAATGCCGTGCGTCAGTCTCTTCAGCTTGACCCCATCTTTTTCCGTTGTAATCGCATATTCAGCGCCGCTGTTCTGCATTGCTGCAGCGATCTCTTCGAGACGGGCATGGTCGTAGTCGGCATGATCCGGAAAGGGGAGTGTGCGCACGATGGTAAGCCCCTTGTCCTGCAACTCGGAAAAAAAAGAGTCCGGTTGCGCTATGCCGGCAAAAGCAAGAAATTTGTGCCCCCGAAGGGCGGGTAACGGTACCGGTTCTCCTCCCTGGAGCCAAAGGGCGTCTACGAGACGATGTGATGCCGCAAAGGCAGGTTTGCCGGGAATCATGGCAATGCTAGTTCCTTCAGGACAGCGCGTCATAATGGTCATGTTGGCGCGGCGTATTGCGGTCGCCGGTTCCCGTAGCAGCCCGGCCGGGAGAACCCAGCCGTTGCCAAGCGGCCTGGAGTAGTCCAGCAGCAGGATATTCAGATCCCTCCAGAAGCGCAGATGCTGGAAGCCGTCATCAAGCAGGAATATGTCCGGTGCGAGCTGCTGCATCGCCAGTTGGCCGGCGGCATAGCGATCCGTGCCAATAACGACCATAAGCCCCGGCACTGTTGAAGCCAGCAGATACGGTTCATCTCCGCATTCCTCAGGTCCCGACATGACAGTGACACCATCGCTGACGACGACGCACTGCCCTTCGAGGGAACCGCCATACCCACGTGAAAGCACTGCCACCCGATATCCCTGTTTAATCAGCATGCGGGCAATAAAAGCCGTTATCGGCGTCTTGCCGGTGCCGCCGACGGTAATGTTACCGATTGAGACAACCGGACGCGGCAGGCGGTTGGTTGTCATAATACCGCTCCGGTACAGGCCTGCCCGCAGCCGCTGGATAAACGAGTAAACCTGAGCAAAAGGTGCGAGCAGCAGGATCGCCAGTTGATCGGTGGTTGCTGATCGCGTGCCGTTAGCTAGTTCGCGCCAGTATGTTAAAACCGGAATATTCATAAAAACCGCGCAATTTCCTGCATCTGATGTTTTGTCGCCCCACCGTTATCGCGCATCATCTTTAAGCCGTTCTGCCCCAACACCTGTCTGAGTGTCGAATTCGTGACGACGGTGCGCACGGTTTCGGCAAGTTTTTCGGGCTCCTTTATCTGAATTCCGGCACCATACTTCAGAACCAGGTCAGCAATTTCCCTGAAGTTATTCATGTACGGTCCAAAGAGGCTCGGAATGCCGAGCGATGCCGGTTCCAGAAGATTATGTCCGCCGGTCGGCTTGAGACTGCCGCCAACAAAGGCCAGATCCGACAGAGCGTACAAACCCATCATTTCTCCGATGGTATCGACCAGCAGTACC
>CAIMXI010000287.1 GCA_903845365.1 uncultured Geobacteraceae bacterium
CGGATGGTGTAGAAGCGGTCACTCATCTTGTAGCGACTGGCGCTGTTAATCAGCTTGCGAAAATCATCTGCTGCAAGAGATACAACTCCGCAAAAGTCGAGTGCTTCATTCAACTGCTCTACGTACAGATTACGTTCTTCTTCTACCACCAGCGCCATTTCGTAAAACTTTTTGAATTCAGTCGCTGAAGTTACTGGTTCTGGTAGTGCTGCCGTGACGTTCGGTTCTGGTTTCTGATGTGCTGATTCTGTTGTTGTGCTGAGTAACTGGATTTTTGTATTCAGCCAATCGCTGCCACGGGCGATTCGGTTGCCGATTTTATGAAACATGTCGGTTCCTCCTATGGCTGGACTGTTCCGTCACCTACCAGTCGGCGGTATTCGTTTATGACCAGTTCACGGTAGTACAACGACATATTTGGTACGTTACGGAACTGTTTTTTTGCTGCTTTCACCGCTTCCAGCGTCAGCCTCTCGACGACCACTTTAGGTAACCAGAGCGACGCACAGACCCAGTCCGGATTGACCGGCTGTTTTATTTCGGTCTTCTCGATTCGTTTGACAGTGTGAGGAGCTACTGGCTTCAATGCGGACGACGGTGGCGTTGTCTGAGTAGATAGTGGATCGGCTGCTTTAAGAAAAGCTTCCGTGGCATCGGTTGCGGCGTTATCCATCGATACATCGAGATTCAGGGTAGTGTTTTTCTTTTTCGTACTCATCTGTGGTCTCCCTATTGAAATATAGATTTCGCCGTAAAACGGCTGGTTACCTATCTACTTGATCAGTTTCATCAGTTCTGTGTACAAAGCAGTAACGTTCCTGGCCGCTTCACTTTTTGGCGCATACTCACTGACACCCATTCCAGATGTGATGGCATCCTGGAAAACAGCAAGACGTTTCAGTCTGATTTCACATATTCTGTAGTCCGCCTTGATCATGGCATTCATTGCTTCAGTGACTGTGCGATACAGGCGATGTGACCAGTGCCACATGTTGATGACGATTACTCCGGTTGAGCTTGATTTAGTTGCTTTATGCATTTCTTTCAGAACAGGTATGGTTTCATTTCTTAGTACATGAAAATCAGCGCCGCTTGACTGAAATAGCTTTTTGTTGAACAGTTGCCATGGGTGGCCTCCTGAATGTTATGGTTTTGGTGCCAGTCAGACTTTAACCGGCATTTATTTCTTTGCTTGCGGTATCAAGCAGAAGAATAATTCGGTCTCATTGCTGTTTAATAGAGATCTATAAAGGAAGGCCGATAGGGAGAAGAGTTCGTTGGTTTTTGTGGAATGCGGATAGGTGTTGTGCTAAATATAATTTCTGATATAAAAGGGCACTTATCGTGAAATTAGCCGGTTAAGAGGACATATATGACAAAAGCAGATATCGTTGAAAGAGTTTCGGAGAAAATTGGTGTTACGAAGAAAGAGTCGCAAGATCTGGTTGAATCAGTACTCAGCTTGCTAAAAAATACGCTTGAAGCTGGTGAGGACGTCAAAATATCCGGGTTCGGTAAATTTGAGGTGAAACAGAAAAAAGACCGGCGCGGGCGTAATCCACAAACTGGTGAAGCGATTACCATTGAGGCACGGCAGATTTTGTCATTCAAACCGAGCACGCTTTTGAAGGCTGCGATCAATCGTGTCGATTATCGAGTCGTTTCGGTTAATAGGAAACATCATCCGTTGCCGATTCAGCTGTAAAGCAACATCTTGAGAATTTGAAGCCGCTCTCAATTTGATGGCGGCTTTCAAAATGCACATTATAGCGCAAAAACCCCCTTTTAACGGATAATATTTGGTTGCCATTTTGAATTCAATAAGTATAATCGCAATTATCCAAATTACGATTATACCCAAATGGTGATACCAATGCAATTCGTCAACAGAACTGAAGAACTTACCTTCCTGAACAAATATTACAAACAGACCGGTTTCCAGTTCATCCCACTTTACGGTAGGCGACGTGTAGGTAAGACCCGTTTGGTACGTGAATTCATCCGCGACAAACGGGCTCTTTACTTTCTTGCCGACAGCGTTACGGAAGGCGAGCAGCTGCGAAACCTAGGGTGCGAGGTTGGTGAATACTTCGGTGACACCATCCTGGTTGAATCGGGCTTTCGGGATTGGCAGCAGTTCTTCCGGTATCTCAAGGATAAGGCAGAACACGAACGGCTCGTCATGGTTATTGATGAGTTCCCGTACTTAGTCAACTCAAACAAAGGAATTTCGTCCATCTTCCAGAAGGGGATTGATACCCATCTGAAGGAAAGTAATGTATTTCTGATCCTGCTTGGATCAAGCATCGGTATGATGGAAGAGGAGGTGCTTTTTTACAAAGCGCCACTTTATGGCAGACGTACTGCTTCACTGGAAGTCCGGGAAATGCCGTTCACGTCACTGGCAGAGTTTTTTCCGGAAGCTGATTTAAAACAACGGTTAGAGATCTACGGTGTTTTCGGTTCCATACCGGCTTACATTGAGCGTTTTGATTCCAAGGGCAGTATTCAGAGCGCCATCACCGATCTAATCCTCGATCGCGGCTCATTTCTCCACAATGAAGTTGAGTTTCTGCTGCGTGAAGAACTGCGCGAACCACGTAATTATTTCGTTATCCTTCGTGCCATTGCCCAAGGGAAACGGAAAATGTCGGAGATTATCAACGACACTGGCTTTGAAAAGAGTCATCTTGCCCGTTATCTGGATATCCTGCGTTCACTTCGTTTTGTGGATAAAGAAATTCCGGTCACGGAGAAATATCCCGACAAGAGCCGGCTTGGTCTGTATCGCTTGCACGACCGTTTCTTTTCTTTTTGGTTCAAATATGTTTTCCCCCACCGGAGCAGGTTGGAAATCGGCAATACTGATTACTTGATCAATAAAATCAACGAAACCTTCGACCAGCATCTCTCTTTTGTGTATGAGGATGTTTGTCGCGAACGCTGCTTGGAGTTTCTGAAAACCAGCGCAATGACATTTTCGGTCATTGGCAGATGGTGGCAGAAGAACGAAGAAATAGATTTGGTAGCGCTGGATGAAGAGAACGAAACCATCTGGTTCGGTGAATGCAAGTGGAGCATCAACCCGGTCGGTGAGGATATCTACCGGAACCTGCAGCGTAAGGCACGGATTGTCGTATGGGGTAAGGAGTCACGACGGGAGCGTTTCATCCTGTTCAGTAGAAGTGGCTTTACGGATGGGATGCGCACACTGGCTGTTAAGGATGATGCGCTGCTGGTTGATGGATAGGACGTATGATTTTACACTCCAGAGTTCTTTTGGCATCTCCCGCACAAGATCCGATATTTTTTTTGCACCTTGGTTTTTGCCACGGTGCGCAATTGGTAGTTTTGCCGAAGCAGGATATTAGAAATTGTGCGCACGGTCGGCAATGATTCTACAGACCACCCCTTCTCAACAAGAACATCGTATGCTGTTTTACTGTACATAAGTGTTGTCTTTTACCTCGGCGCTGTCGCCGCAGCAAGTGGTGGCCTCAGCCCTTCCTGAATCGCCCATTTCAGCGTCGTTTCGATCATCCGCCTTCCAAGTAGTGCCTGTGCATCAGACTCCCGCAACATCTTCGTACCCGGTTGATAAATTGGCCCCCACCGCAGAAAATCTTCCTTTGTCGGAGTCGGAACTCCGCATAGGTCGTGTACCGCTTTGAACGCTTTCAAACTCACTTCCTGTTTGTCAGCGGGAATTTCCTCTATCATGCCAAAGTAATGCAGGTACGTACCGATTGCGTTCAGGAACTTCAAATCCTTATTGCCCAGGAAACAATTCTTCTTGATATCAAC
>CAIMXI010000288.1 GCA_903845365.1 uncultured Geobacteraceae bacterium
CTCTTTCCATAAGCCGCCACAGAAGGAGCGCTATAACCATTACAAGTCCCAATGCTTCAATGCGGCTCGGTGTTTTGAGAAACAGGTCGTTGACCACGAGCGGGTCTTTCAGGAAACCAAAGTTCTTTTCGATGCCATCCTGCTCCTTGTAGGTTTTTAAGATCTCCAGTGAGCTCTTTTTCTCTGCCGGTACACTGGTGAGTAGGACAAAACATCCGGCTTTTTCCTGTAGTTCTCCAATGGCTTCCCCGTTTTCACTGACCTTGCCCACCACCTCGTACTTCATTTTTTTGCTGTACGTTCTTTCTTTTTGCTCGGCTGACCACGACCGTATACAGGATGCTCCTCAAAGACGAAGGACACTTGATGAAAATCTCCTTGCTTAAAATCTTTTGCTGCCGCCTGAGCGTCCGGAAGACAAAAGAACTTTTTGCAACGTAACGTATCAACTGCTTTGTCAAGTGTGGCCTTATCTTTATCAACGGCCTTTGCAATCCGCTTTCTCCGACGTTTGTCATGAGCATCGGAGTGAACGATCACCGCACGATATTTCCTCTCGCAAAGATCAACAGTTGTTTCCTGAATGCGGTAACTGGCGCAGATATTCTTGCCCCTTACTACCCGGCAGGAGAGTTGACCAACATCCTGCCAAGAACCTGTGTCAGCAACGGCCGTGCCGATTAATTTTGTGCAGGCACCAAAGTTCTCCGGTAGCCGGGTGATAAACTGAATGTCATCTTTCATGAGCAACAGATTATCCTTTGTTGCCAAGGCGGAATCGGCAACATAGATGAATTCATGTTTCCCCGCTCCATACCGCGCCATGATCCGGGGAAGTTCCGTGATAATATTCCCGTTGATCTTTTTGTCTGACGAGTTGCCATCAAGTATTCCGGCATGGAAGGGAAGATTGCCCTCCACACAGAGAAGAGACAAGACGAACTGCTTAAGGTCTGGCCGTTTATCCTTGCTATAGCCATGATTGATTTGCATGGGATCATCAGACCCGGGTATATATTCTCCCCAAACGCTCACAGAGGTTGTGTCCTGGTGAATAATCGAGCAATCCACATTGAAGTTTTGAAAGACCTGAATGCAAACCTCTGAAAACAGTTTCCATGTGCCGTAATCATAGATGCGATCCAAAACACGTCCAATGGCATCATCGTTAAACATCTCTGCAGTCATGCCCTCTCCGAGAAGGAGTGGCACATCCCACATCTTGAAAAACTCCTCTATTCGGTAAATCGGCGACCTTCCACACAGAATGTTCATGATAAGCCCCAGCACTATCTTGCCGGGACTTGTGTGCATGCCGCAGTTAAGGGCACTGTCGATCTTTTCAACAAGTCCCATGCGCTGCGCGTATTCTTTCACAATCGGCAAATGCGCTACGGAAAAACTGGCAATGTTGTCCTGGACCGACATACGCTATATCTCTTTTAGTCCGAAAATATTCGGACCAGTCCGGGTAAACGTCACGCCCTTTTTTACTTTTTTTGTCAGTGCCGAAACCACTGATTCGCGATCCAGGGTAACTCCGTACTGTTCATTAACCAGTCGGATAATTTCGGAGACATGCAGTGGCGAACCTGCAGTAGAGAGTACGTCTGTTATGATGCTAATATGTGACAGACTCTTGGCCTGGGAGGGCTTTCTCCCGTGCTCACCCGGTTCAGCATTTCTCAGATGATTGCGTATAACGCTTAACTGCGCCTTCAGTAACTCTTCTTGAAGCTTTGCCCAATCATTAGTTTCCATAACTACCTCCAGAAGTCATATAGCACTTTGGAGTCTGTATGTCAAATAAATATTGACATACAGTGAATCATGCATAAAATGTAGATAAAGTCAGGCAAGTACTCTCTGAAAAAAAACAGGCAGCGAAAATACACAGAAACGTCATTCAAAAAGTGCGAAATATAGGTTCCAACATAAGCACCGGAATGCTTGAGGGCTTCAATAGCCTTATACAATCCGCTAAATCAAGAGCGAGAGGTTATCGTACAGATCGAAACCTGATC
>CAIMXI010000289.1 GCA_903845365.1 uncultured Geobacteraceae bacterium
CCTCTATTAACAGAGTCAGTCAACGCTATCCTAGCAAAAGGGATCTGTTCTGTCTACTGGTATCTTTGCGACAAAATATTTTATGTGCGCCGGGTAAAAGGCCAATACATGGGACTCTGTAGATTTGTGCGTCAGTCGTGAAACAGCAGACAAACTTTTCTGATACCAGAACGGCCATAAAGTAAACCAGTTGTGGCACTTCTTCAAGACGTTGCTATCTCCAGACCTCATCGGTATACTTCCCATCCATTCCCCGCACGAACAGCGGCCGCTCCACAACCGGTTCCGTACGTCTCCCCTTTGCCAACTCTGCCATGAACATGGTTGCCGATGACTCAGGATTGCTGTGGATCATCCGCAGCCGCAGCAGGGACATTTTCATCGAAACGGCCAGAGAGATGAATTCGGACAGACGGGACGGAAGGTGGATAAAGCATATTCTCCCTGATGGCTTGACCAGATATTTTGCCGATGCAAGAAAATCTGACAGCCTGGCCGTAGTTTCATGCCTGGCGGAGTCACGACCGATTTTAGGGCTGATTTTTCCGGATCCGGCTTTACGGAATGGTGGATTTGATACGACCAGATCAAATGTTGAGTCAGGATAAGAGTTGCAGAGATTAATGACATCTTCAGCATGCCCTGATACTCTGTCACCAAGACCATTGTGCTGAATGTTCTGCTCGACGATCTGCGCCATTTCCCGGTTGTTCTCGATAGCCACCACTGAAGAGTCCGGATTTATCCTGGCCAGGACAAGTGAAATGATGCCGCAGCCTGCTCCGAGGTCGATAATGCCGCCAGCCGGCTTTATTGGCTGGCAGAAGCGGGCAAGCAGAAGAGGATCCAGTGAATAGCGGTAACCGTGCCGTGGCTGGAACAGCGTCAGGTCAAACAGCTTGATGTCGTCTTGTGTCAACTCATCCATCATCAAGTACCTTCAACCTTCAACCTTCAACCTTCAACCTGCCTTTCTCCAACCTTCTTCCCCGCCACTCCCTCACCAGCAACAGCGCAAAAAATGCCAGCGATGCCAGAGTCAGATATTTGCCGATCTTGAAGGGGAGCGGATCGAAGATGAACTCGACTTTGTGGGTACCTGGGGTGAGGTAGACTCCGCGCAGGATATGGTTGACCGGTTCAATCACGGTTTTCTTGCCATCCAGAGAAGCGTACCACCAGTTATAGTACTTTTCACCAATGACCAGCAGACTGTTTTTAAGCACTTGAGCCTCTACCACAATCCGGTTCGCTTCATACAGGGTCACATCAGCCTTTCCTGCGGAAGAGAGAAGCTGAACAGGATACGACTCCAGTTGAATGGGGGGAGGCGACTCAACGATGGCAACCTGGTTCGGTTTGAAATCCTCCGCAGCGGAGATGATACGGAGACGCTGCTCCGGATCGGTAACGATAGCCACTGAGGGAACCAGCCAGGCCTTGGGCAGGACAGTTTTGTTTTCCAGCACCACCGATCCGTTGGACGATTTGAAAACCGGCTGATATTTCACCGAAAGGAGCGCCTTTTGTGCTTCGAACTCCCCTGACGGCATCAGCAGATATTTCAGATTCATCAAATCAGGCATCGGACCCATTATTGAGAAAAGATCCAGAAATTGTTTGTAGCGACGTTCACTGATGGTCACATAAGCTGAGACGTTGGCAAAACCATTGTCGGCGTAAAAGTGCGCGTTTTCATCATTCAAGGGCTGCATCCGGTAATTTCCGACACTGGGTTTCAAGAAGGTGATGATATCGTTTTTCGCGGCTTCCGCTTTGGCTGCTGGCGGCGGAGCCACTACCAGAAAATTGGTATTGACTCGCCGGAGATCACAGAGCACAAGAACAATCAGCAGGGGTAAAAACAGCCGCGTCGGGAGCCACTTCTTGAACCAGGCGGCAATTGCAGCCAGATAGGCTGCAGCAATTCCAAATGAAAGGATTCCCTCCTTGAACATATTGCCAAAACGTTCCTGAACCAGTTGCTGACCGCTCTGATAGCGAGTAGGCGCGGCAATAAACTCTTCCATTGCCGCTAATACAGGCTGGCCTGACACCGCAACTGTGAGAGAGATTAATCCGATTAGGAGTGTCACGCAACCACACCACCAGAGCCAGAGACCGAGGCGTTTTCTACTCACAGTTTCGTCAGCAAGAATGTCCATACCTCGTCCGGCCAACACTGCAGCTCCAAAGGCAAACAGAAAGAGGATCATCTTCGGTACGCGAAAACTGGAGAAGGCGGGGAGATGCTCGAACATAAAGCGATAAATAAAGGTGTATTTGCCTAACGCCATGACCAGAGTTGCCGCCATCAGGAAAGTCAGGAAGGTGGTATAGCGATCGCGCCTGAATAAAAGCGGCAACGGCAGGAGAAACCAGGGGAGCAGCCCCAGATAGTCACTTGTCTGGGTAAAACGCATTCGTCCCCAGTAATAGACCTGTCCTGGAGCCGGGACATCGCCCCCCTCCTGCCTGGAGTAACCGAACAGACCCGGCACTAGAAAAGTCAATATCTCCTCAGGAGGTATGGACCAACTCATCCCCTCGTTAAAACCGATACCCTTTTCAGCAGGCTTAACGGCATTCTGGCCGCCGGCACTGCTCACCGCTTCGCCTCGTTCGGACTGTTTCGACCAACTGTAGAGAGGAGCAAACGACATGGCGATGGTCGTGAAAAAGAGAACCACAAGAGCAACAGCCAGAAGAATATCCTTGCGGAATTGTTTGCCGTACTCTCCACGTTGCTCCCGGAATCTTCCCGCCACATGCCAGAACCAGTAGGCACCGACGGCCAGACATGAATAAAATGATATCTGCCAGTGCATGTGGAAAAACTGAATGGCCAGCATCAGCGCCGTCAAGGAATAATGAAAGAACCTCCCGCTCCGCAGACCTTTTTCCATAAAGAGGAAAACCCAGGGAAACCAGCAGATCGCCTCTAACTTCTGAATATGGCCGGCATTGATAAGCGAAGAATTCTCGGTACAAATCACGTAGAGCAGCCCAGCCACAAATGCTCCCAAGCGACCGACTCCAATTAGGCGGCAGTAAAAATATGTCCCGATGGAGCCCCAGCAGACAGCCAGAACCACAAGCCAGGCGATGCTTGAGGGAAAAGGGAAAAAATGCTGGATGAAATAGCGATGGAACAGAAGACCGATAGCATTCCACCCCCCTTCCAGGGTACGCCCGCCGTCACTCAATGGATCCCATCCCGCCTGGAAAATGGCAGGAATGCCCTGAATGAACTGTAGTAAGGACTGCTCTTTAAGCGCCTTTGCACCCCAGAAAAACTGGGTGGTTACGTCGGAAGCACGAATAATCTGGTCGGTGAAAAGGATCCTACCGAATAATCCGATGATGATCATCGTCATCAGTATTATATAGAAGGAATCCCGCTCAAGAATTCCGTTTTTTTTCTCAGTCATGCTTTCCCCTCATCCCTCATTCACCGATAACTCAGCACCGTGCGTTTAATCCCCTCGCGAATATCCGTACTTGGGCTCCAGCCCAGTTCATGCCTTGCCAAAGTGATATCGGATAGATAGTCTCCGGTTTCAATAGCCCGGTATTCCTCCGGCCACGCCCCCCGGACAATTTTCCCTTGACCGGCCTCCGCTACCGCCAGTTCCGCCAACTCCAGCAGACTCTTTCCCTGACCGTCACCAATGTTGTAAATCCTGCCGCGTGCTGCAGGTTGGGCCGCAGCGAGCAGGAATGCGTCCACCAGATCGTCTATATACAGGTAGTCGCGACGCTGACTGCCGTCGCCAAAAAGTATAATTGGTCTCCCGGAAACAGCAGCCTGGATGAAACTATTGGCAATACCGTAAGCCCTCCCCTCCCCTGCCTGGAACGGACCGTAGGGATTTGAGATGCGCAACACAGTCGCCTTGAGCCCATACAGTTTGCCATAGATAAAATGATAGTTTTCCACAGCCATCTTATGAGCCGCGTAGATCGATTCAGGTGCCAGAGGATGTTTCTCGTCAACCGGCAAGTATTGAGGCTTGCCATAAACCAGTCGGCTACTCGGAAAAACAATGCTCACACCAGGGTTAAAAGTACGGCACGCTTCCAATATAGTCAGCTGGCCTCGACAATTGATGTCAAGATCATTGAGCGGAGTCTTGTTGCTGGCCGCCGCGCCCGATTTACCTGCCAGATTAAATATTATCTCCTGATCCCTGATAACCCGCTCAACCTTGTCTGCATCCCTGATATCGGCAATTGCAATCCGGATGTGGTCCAGAAAATCCGCATGCATCTCCGAGACTCCGGGCGGCATGAAGTTGTCCAGTACCGTAACCGAAGCGCCCAATTCCAGTAGACGCCGGGAGAGATTCAAACCGATAAAACCGAGACCCCCGGTGACGAGCACCCTTTTACCGCTATAGTCACTGTTCATTACTTGTTCCTCTCATTTTTGATCACCGCTTCGTAAATTTCTTCCACTCTCCCAATCATCCGCTCTGCTGTAAACTGACCAAGAAACTCCTTACCCTGCCTCACCAAACGCTCCGACAGCTCCCGATCGGTCAGGCACTGGGCTATCCGTTCGGCAAGCAGGGGATAATTGTCAAGCGGCACGATGAAACCGGTTTCACCATCCAGAACTATTTCCGAATTACCACCGGCATCTGAAAGAACAGGCGGCACTCCGGCCATAGTCGCCTCGGAGGAAACCAGCGGAATCGCTTCAATCTCAGACGGCATGACGAACGCCTTGGCCTTGCCGTAGGTTTTGTACAGCTCGGCGCGGGGCATGCCATAGATAAACTCCACCGGCAGTCCTCGTGCAAGAAAACGGGCAAACATCTTGACATAGCCATAATCGTTGCCAATCACCATCAGGCGTGCATCAGGCACTTTTTCAAGCAGCATCGGCAGGGCCCGCAGCAGGCGATGAATTCCCTTGCGGAAATAATCCCCTCCCACGAACAGGATCAGGTTCTCTTTCTCCTCCCACGGGCGGGACTCGATCTCACTGTAGTCAAGGCCGTAATAGAAGTTCAGGTACTTGTGCTGGTGATCATAGAGGTCATAGACATACTGGCCGTGTAATATGATGCCGTCAATATACTTGAAAAGCCGATGGTATTTGATCTTCCGGTATTGCTGCAACAGAAAGCGCACCGGAAAGTCGAGACAGAAGAAATGAAAATAGCGCACCCAGTAATAGTCGTGGCTGTCCACCACCAGCGGGCAGCGGAGCTTTTGCGCCAGCTCCGGCGAAAGATGCTTCAGGTTGAGACAGTGGGCGATATCCCACACCTCATCCAGATCCGCATCAGACTCGTAGATCTTGACCGTGTGGCGCTTTGCGAGCTCACGCAGGACATTGGCCTGATAGGTACCGCCTCCGGTCAGCGATTCACCAGTATTTGCAATTATCAGTATTCTCACAATCTGTCAGGCTCCTCTTCCCTCATCCCTTTTTACCCATCTTCCTGAAAAAAGTTTTCAACGCCCCTTCATATGGCGAGAACAACCATTCAATCTCGCCACCAGAGAGAGTGCTCCCCGCCTGCACTTCACGCCTCTTTGCCAGGAGCTTCCCCATATTTTTCACGACATCAAATCGTGCTCTAACAGCCGCAGCGCCGACCCCTTTCAACAATGCCAGCACAAGAGCAGCCAGATCATAGAAGAAGAGAACCGGCAGGCGCTTCAGCAGAAGGCCAAGCGGCCAGTTTTTGATGATTACATACCACTTGTTACGATGAGTGTAGTAGGTCTTAAAACCGCTCATCACGCCACCGGTCGCGGAATGAACGTGGTAAACAAGCGCCCGTGGTGCAACAAGCGCATTCCAGCCGGCCAGTCGGGCACGCCAGGCAAGATCAAAGTCCTCGTAATAAGCAAAGAAGTCAGGGTCATAGAAGCCGATCTCATCCAGCATCTCCCGGCGGTAAAGCGCCGCCCCGCCGCATGGGCCGAAGATGGCGGCACCATCATATTGGCCGGAATCAGTCTCTCCGATGCCGATGTTATAGCCAAGTCCATTTGTGCCGATTTTCAGGCCGACCGCATCAATCCACTCAGGCTTGTAATAGTTACGCATTTTTGCCGCAACCATGCCGATGCCGGCATCACTCTCAACAACCTGGACCAGTTCTGCCAAGAATTCTGGAGCAGCTTTTGTATCATTGTTGAGCGTCACGATATAAGCACCCTGCGTCAGCGCCAGACCATGGTTGTTCCCCTCAGCAAAGCCAACGTTCTCTTGCAGTTCAAGCAGCCGCACCCAAGGATAGGCACCACGCACATATTCCGCTGAGCCATCGGTGGAGCCGTTATCCACCAGGATTGTCTCAAAGTCGCGGCAGGTCTGCGCTGCCAGAGATTCAAGGCATTCAGTGAGATAGGCACGACCGTTCCAGGTCAGGATGATGACGGAAACACTCACTTCTTTACCCGCACCATTTCGGCGTAGATTTTATCCAGGTCATTGCAGACCCGTTGCCATGAAAAGCGCCGTTCAATAAGCTCCCGCGCCCGCTCTCCTAATGCAATCCGCCGAGCCTTATCGGAAAAGAGCGTAACCACCGCCTCGGCAAACGCAGAAGGGTCATCAGCTATTATCATAGCACCATCATCGGCCTCTGCAATCCCCTCGGCACCGACAGAGGTCGTCACCACCGGTTTGCCGCAGGCCATTGCCTCCAGCACCTTGATCTTGATCCCGCCACCGTAGCGTATTGGCGCTACGACTACGTCAACCGAACCGTAGAAGGCGGGAACGTCGTCGACAAAACCTAAGCAGGTGATACCGTTCTCTTTCGCATCAAGCAGAGATAACGGAGGATTTTTACCAGCCACAACAAACTCGGCGAGAGGCAGCTTTTTTCTGACCAGCGGCAGAACCGCTTCAGCAAAGTAGAGGGCGGCATCAACGTTGGGCTGATGGCCAAAACTGGCGAGAAAGCCTATTTTTATGGCGGTATCCCGTACCGATGATGTGTGGAGTGGTATATCAACAGCGATTGCGTTGGCATAGACATTAAGATCCGGCATGACCATTTTGACTGCCGCCGCATCCTGGCTGGTAACCGTCAGCACTTTGCCGAACCGGGGGAACCAGCGGGATTCGTAGCGCACCCAGAACAGCCACTGCATCAGATAGTAAATCCTGGCCAAGAGATTCCCGGCATTCATGGCTCTGCGGAACACCCCTACCAGTGCGGCATCCAGAGTATCCATAACGGCCGGAACACCTTGGCACGCCTCGATATAATGGGCCATCTGGGGGAAACAGATATGGATCACATCGGGATTATGCTTCTTGATAGCACGGTGGATCTCTTCGTTCATCGCATGGCTAAGACATTTACGGACGACTACGGGGGTAAAAGTGGCGATTGAGAAGATGTTATGTTGTACTCGGCGCGCAAGGTTTAGGAGTTTGGCAAAAGCCCCCCCCCCTGCAGCACCGGGGAATGGAACGGTTATTACCTCGGTGCAGAACTGTTGCAACTCAGCCAGTTTAGGCATATCCCGCGAACCGGCGAACGAGAGGCAGGTAATAGTGTGATGCGATGAGAGGTTCTTGATGAGGTTAAACATCACCGTACCGCCGCCGTCAGCGCCGGGGGAAGGTAAATAGGGAGTCGCTATCAGTATGCGCACGTTGCTACCCAATCCTTCTTGACACAAAGACCGAGCTGTCGAAAATGCCGGAAGTGCGGTCGGCAAAAGAGGAAAATTCTACCCGCGTTTCAAATCCAATATCGTTAAGCTGTGCAAACATGTCAATCCCGAACGTCCGGTAGGCCAGGATAGTTCCGCGAAGCGGGTCGCCATGATATTCTGGAGGGAGGAGATGCACATCTTCATCACCTGTGGTGTCCACCCGGACTAACGTAGGGCGGTCAAAATGGAATGGAACCGTAAAGATATGATATCCGCCAGGCCGCAGAACACGGCGTATCTCCCGGAATCCTTTTTCGGGGTGTCGTACATGTTCGAAAACATCCTCGGTGATAACGAAATCGAAGGAGTTGTCAGCATAGGTCAAGGCTTCGATATTCTGGCAGGAAGTGCGGGGCGAAATTTCCGTACCGGGAGCCACCCCGTCTTTGTAATAGGAGCTGAAATAACCGTTATAGTTCCGCAAAACTCTACTGAAGCAATCGTCCATGGCGGTGTTGTAAATGGTGACAGCCGAACCTGGCAGATCGGCAATTGAGGAACATCCCTCGCCAATAATACCGAGCATCGCTTTCGCCACATGGCGGTTGCGCGAGGCGCTGCGGCAGAAGAGGCAGATCATGGTATTTCTGAACGACTCCTTATCCAGACAGAAAAAAATCGTCAACTTGCCGCACACTGTACACCTGCCAAATCTGTGGTGTCGGTAATTTAGGACTGCTTTGCCGAGCTTGGGGGTTTTCATTCAATGTTTACCATTTTAACTTTTATATGCACCGGTTTTATTTAACATGAAATCCATGATACCCCTGAGCGCTTTCCATGCGCAAGCGAACCGACATTTTTTAATGTTTACCAGTACATGTTCGAAAAAGTCATATAGCAAAGCCCCTAAAAATTTATCTGGAAAATTGCGTTTAATAAAGTAGAGCCGGTTGCGGGCTGTATAGTAGAGCAGTATGGGAGAAGAGGCTCCGCCGACACTGAGCGAAACCTTGTGGTGCACCAGTGAAGCCGGACAGTACGACAGTTTCCATCCTTTTTCCCCTGCCCGGGCGCTCCAGTCGGCATCCTCGAAATAGAGAAAAAGGCCATCGTCGAGCAGACCGATAATGTCCATCATTTCCCTACGGGCAAGCAGACTGCATCCGGTGATGTAACCGGTTTCGCATGCGGCATCAAACTGACCCCGGTCGTCCTCATTCAGACCACGGTGGTGCAGAAGGTACGGCCTATCTGGATCAAGCACCGCGCCTGCGTACCAGAGCAGCCGGGGATTGGCATAATAAACAATCTTGCTTCCCACCATGCCGACAGTTTTGTCGCCTTCCGCCACCTGTACCAGAGCAGAAAGAGCTTCGGCAGCCACTACGGTGTCGTTGTTAAGGAGCCATATGTAGTCTGCACCATGTTCAATGGCATAGCGGATTCCGACGTTGTTCCCCCCGGCAAAGCCAAGGTTGGCTCCGGCTTGGATTAACTCGATTTCGGGAAACCGCTCACGCAGGATTGCTTCGGAATTATCTGTCGAACCGTTGTCGATGATCAGGATGCGGAAATTTGGATACGACAGTTTGCAGCAAGATTCGACACATTCGATAGTGTCCTGGTAGCCATCCCAGTTGAGCAAAATTATGTAAATCAGAGTTGTCTTCATGAAATAATTATCTACCAACACGCGACTTATTTTAAGGATTCGTCATAGAGGGTTATTGCTTAGTACATACCAGCACAAGCTCTTCACCGACATCGAATTTTCTGCAGTTCACCACATACTCATATAACTGAAAAAACCTGGAAGCAACCAACGTCTTCACTCGGGTCTCTGAGGGGAGTGAGTGTTTTCCGTATTCCCTCAACTCCATACTTTGTTTAAAAACGAAATCGGCCCCCGCAGCGGTCGTCTCAGCCCTGACGACCCTGAAGCCCTGCTTCTCAAGACATGTGGTTAGGTTGTGCAACGAAAAGAGATGAATATGCCGTGGCGGCTCAAGTCCCCGCCAAAATTCACGGAACATCTGATGTACCAAGCTATTAGCATTAGGCGTCCTGATGGCTAACGTCCCGCCCTGTTTCAGAAGCCTCAAACAGTGCCGTAACAGTTCATCTAAGTTGTATACGTGCTCTATGACGTGGCGCATGGTAATAGCATCGTAACTATTTGAGGGCAGGTCCAACTCTTCCAGTTTCCCGGCATAAACCGTGAAACCATATTTCTCCCGTGCATGTGCAACCGCTACCGGATCAAAATCTACGCCTTGTACTGACCACCCCATTTGATGCATCTTATCTAGGTAATCTCCTGAGCCGCATCCGATTTCGAGAAGCTTTCCCGGACAGTCTGAAGAAAGATACATGCTCTCAATTTTGTCCACATCCTTTTGAAGTCCAGTGAACTTGATCAGCAGTATTCGCAATAGTTTAGAGGTCAGACCCAGAGTAAATTTGTAGCGCAGCCCACTGGTAGCATTTTTAATTTTGCTCTCTACAGCATCGTGCGTAAAATAGTTTCGATAAGCATATCCGATATCCTCCTCTAATGGCATGGGGTCAAGCCACATCAGAGAACATGCTGGATTGGAACATTTCCGAAAGCTCCATGTGCCTGGGGCGCCAAAAATCTTATCCTCCAAATCCGTGTAAATGATTTCGCCTTCACCATTACACATCAAACATGAATGGCAGTGTCTTGTTCTGATTTTACAAGTGTTATCCATAGACCTAATCTTTTTGAATAGTCATTTTATGCTTCACTTCTGTTAGCTTCCTAAAAAACAATGCTTTACTGGAAGGTACGTCAAGCCAGAACATGAAGAGCAAATTAGGATAAAAGCGAAGAAGCAAATTCTGAAAAGCGTCCGATTTCGAGATCAAATTTAAGACGAATTTAAGACTGTTTTTTTTTGCCTTTACTGATACAACCGTATCAAGAATCGCTATGCCGCGATTATCGTAAGTGTGATATTTGTTGACCCGCTCACAACCTTTCTTTGCGATATCATCCACATCCACAGCATTGCCCAGTATCGGGTCAATTTTTTCAAAGGCTTCCTCATCGTTTCGATATAGAATTAGATGCTCGCCATTTTCGAACAGCTCCTCAATGTTGCCGACAGCGTCTGTTAAAAGCAGCGACCCTGAGCATAGTCCTTCGAATACCCGCATGTTAAGATCGTTTTTTATGCTTCTATTGAGGACAATCCTTGATTGCGAGTAAATCCCGGCCATGTCGTAGTGCTTTGCTTTGTCGATATATGAATTCTGATACCTGTTTTTTATGTCTCTTAAAAACTGGAACCTGTCATCAGCCCTTAAATTACCGACGAAGCCGATGTCATAAGTTTTTTGAGCATTTACTTGACCGTGCGTTGCAGGATCACATGCCAATGGCAACCAGTACACATTGGAGAAGCCGCATGCTAAAAGCTTTTGCGCACCCAACTTTTGGGCGGTAAAAATGTATTCGAAGTTAAGCGCCATGATGGTATCAAAGCGCAGGGTAAGATGGGTATCAATCAACCAAAGTCCCGAAGGCTTCAGGCGTCTGGGGAATATGTAGTGCGACCCGTCATCAACAGCAAGATACAGGTCATAATGTTCTTCAAGTTTTTGTAGTTCTTTGGGGTGGAAAACGGTTACATCGGAACGTTTCTCTAAAGCTTTGCGTACGTACTGCCCGGTTGTATGCTCAATCGAGTAATCGTACACCAACGCAATTCTAAGCCACGCTGGTGCATCAATACCAGAGACGAGGCCAAGTAAGGGTTCCACGTTATACGACGTATCATTTGCTTCTTTTGTTTTCATTTCTTTTCCATACGTTTAAATTCACCAAAGACAACGGCATTGGAGGGGTCACACCTTCGTGGCGTACACTTCAATCAACCCACCTCTATATTTTCTCCACCAAAACGGCCGAAGCAAGTGGGTAGCCAGAAGCACTACTTTTGACAGCCGCAGGATTTTCTTAAATGACCTACCGAAAATCCCATTCGGGCAAAAGGCCTGAATGAAATTACTGCTAAAATCTTCCGACGGTTCCCAAGTTCTTAGATACTTAATCCTGAATCCGTTAGACAACAGAAATTCGGAGAGGTTTTTTGGGTTGAAATGATATAAATGGTCGGGGGTGGTCAACCAGACCCAATTCGAACCGGTAATCCTCGCCATGATGCTATCCAGGTTAGGTAACTGCACCACTAAAAGCCCATCCTTTTTCAAAACCCTCCGAACCTCACCAAGGGCATTACGCATATCCGGAATGTGTTCCAGTACGTCGAACATAGTCACTATATCAAAAGTGCCGTCCTGAAAACCTCTGTTTTCCAAATAGTCGTTGACAATGTCCAGCTCAAAATTTTTAACGCCATAATCGGCGCATTCCTTGTTCAGTTCAATTCCAGTAGCTTCAAACCCCTCTTCTTTTGCTGTCACCAAGAACAAGCCTATATTGCACCCAACATCCAGAAGCTTGCCTTGGGGTTTGTAGTTGCGGATATTTAGCAGATATTTTCGGTACCGTTTTTTAAAGTAATCAATCTTGGTAAGATACAGCTGTATTCTTTGTTCCGAATTATATGTTTCCAGATTTGCCTGCAATGATTGTTCCGTAGATGGAAACGGATGAGTTATGCCTAATTTACACTTTTTGCATCGAATTACGTTAAAATCATTGACCTTCAGGTAACTAACAAATTCAACATTTCTGCAAACAGGGCATACCATAATACTAGTCCTTATATTTATAACTATCGCTTTAATGCAAATTTTAAATAATCGAGGAATTCTTTATACAACGCATATCGGACCAACCTGATTATCAGGATGTAGAGAATAGGGCACATTAGTAGACAGCAGATCAAGCCGGTTAAACTAGTCGCAAAATAGCTTTTCACTTGGTAAACAGCCAACCCAACCGCAGCAGCAGCGACGAACTGGGTAGCTACATGCCGGAAAACGGATATTCGCACCTGCTCCTTATTAAGTACGTACCAATAGACAAAGGTAAAAATGCTTAAGTGGATCGGCTGTGTGAAGGCTATGCCGGAAAATCCATACTTCACTACGAACTGAACGCCGAGCCCCCATTCAATAACAATTACACCTATTGTCATAAGCAACAATATCCGTGGCTTACCCAAGGATAGGATTGCACTGTACAGTGGCAAAGCGATCCCAATGGCAGCAGGCGCAAAGCAGTAAAAATTGAAGGCTATAATCCCAGGCATCCACTTGTCAGTAAACACAAAATGGGTGATTTCAGGCCCCAAAGCTGCCATGAGGGACGCAATAGGAAACATGACTAGTGTCATCATTCGCATTGAGCGCTCAACGGTCCTAGCCATAAGGTCCTTATCATCCTGCAGTTTGGAAAATGCAGGAAAAGCAACCCGTCCAAAAGTTTCTGAAATAATCAACGGGGCAAACGCTAAATTCCTTGCCCAGTTCACATACCCTACCGCAGCCGCCCCCGCATAAGCACCCACAAAAAGCGGCGTTACCGAATCCTTAAGAAAATTGAACAGTTGGTTACCTTGATACGGCAATCCAAACCGAATCAGCCCCTTAACAGATCCAAATTGGTAATGAAAGCTCGGCCGCCAGGGTGACAAAGCATAGATGATCACCGCGCCCAAAAGTGCTCTGGTTATCGCCGCTAAGATAAAACTCCAGGCCTCGAACCCCATGAAGGCGCAAGAAATAGCCACTGCTTGGAACGCCAGATTTTCTGTAACATCGACCCAGGCAATCCTCTTGAAATCGATGTCCCGCTCCATAAGGATGGCCGGGATTGTCTTAAGGGACGACAGCAGGAAACTCACTGCCATGGCCCGGATCAGCCAGACACCCACTGGTGGCAGTGTCGGGTATACCTTAAGGGCAAGTGGTGCGACAAAAATTACTATCGCCACAACCAACCAAACCAGCATCTGCTGCAACCAAAAGGTGGTTGAGAGCTCTTCCTGACTCAACTTTTCCTTTTTCTGGATCAGCGCCGCACCGATACCCACATCGCCAAAAGTTGAAAAAAAAGTGACAACGAAATTGACTACAGCGTAGATACCAAATATCTCTGGCGCCAGTAGACGTGCCAGTATGATGCTACCGGCAAAGAAGATCACCTTTACCAGCACCTGTCGGACAAAAAGCGCCGACATGCCTTTAAGGGACTTCTTTTTAAGATCCTGAAAATCCTGCTGTGAACTGTCCGTTGTAGCTTCAGTCATTCAGTACCCTGGTTACCATCACTGCCCCGTTTGTATTATTAAGTGGCTTCCAATCATTTCAACTCTTTATGAAAGATTTGCTACATAATTCCCTGTAATCCTCTGGCAAGGTCATCTGTAACCAATACCTGCCCGTATCTGTTAAGGTGCAATGAATAATAATACAGTTTATCCATCCCTGTCGCACCCCACTCTCTTGATTACACCCGCTTTTTTAAAACCTCTTATTCACAGGGATAAAAGGGATAAAACCCTGGAATTCTTGTTTTAACCTCAAAAACTTTTCCGGTTATACATCTCCAGCCACGAAAACCCTGCCTGCAGCCACTCCTAAATCCTTAAGCTTCTGTACAAGCTCAGCCCTGCGTTTCAGCGAGGTTATCACCAGCAGGGCGCGCTCCAGCAGTACCCCTTCAGTCATTGACGCGACCGGTACTCCGAAAAAAGCCTCTCCACTCCGGGCATCATCCAGAACCGCAACCAGCTTCAATCCGGTTTCCTGTAACGATAGATAGGCCACCTCTGCCACTTCATCCACTCCGCAAAACACCACCTCGCATATCCCGGAATCTTCCAGACGGTGGAACAGATCAAGATAATCCTGACGGGCTACCGTATAAAGACTGGTGAAATAACTGAGGTGCTGGTAGGCGAGGCGGCTTTTTTCGGCAATGCCTTGCGGGGTGAGGAGATAGGCGTAGCGGTTGCTGGGGAAATTTTTGACCCGGACAAACCCTTTTGAAACCAGGTTTTTAAGATATGAGTTTACCAGTCCTACTGCAATGCCGAGGCGACGCGAAAGCTCGCGCTGAGAAAGCGGCTCTTCACCGCTTATTTCGGAGAGAAGCTGGAGGGAGCGGGATGAATCAAGTGGTTTTTCTACTGATGCGTTCATGATTTGAACAATATCTATAAATGAGCGAGAGAGCAAGAAGTTTGTTCATATCGTGAACGATGATCTCTTAAAAACGGCACACAACACCTACCCAATATGTACGTTACTACATGAACTCCTCAATCATCATTCTCACAACATCCTTCATCCCATAATTTGCCTGCCAGCCTAGGATACGCGCCGATTTTTCAGGGTTGGCTCTGCTTACCATTATTTCAGACGGGCGTAGCAGTGAAGCATCACTCTCGACATGATCGCGCCAGTCAAGCCCCACGCAGCGGAAAACTTCAGCCACAAAATCCTCAAGTCGGTTCGTTTCACCGGTGGCAATGACGAAATCATCGCCCCTCTCCTGCTGAAGGATCATCCACATCGCCTCGACATACTCTGGTGCCCATCCCCAGTCTCTGGCTATTTCAATATTACCGAGTTTGAGTTTTTCAACTGCTCCACCAGCAATCCGGCAGGCGCTCCGAACAATTTTCTGGGTGACAAAGCGCTCGGGGCGCAGTGGTGATTCATGGTTGAACAGTATACCGGTACTGGCATAGAGATTATAAGCTTCGCGATAATTGGCAATCTCCCAGAAAGCCGTTGCCTTGGCTACCGCATACGGGCTGCGCGGACGAAACGGGGTGTTTTCGTCCGCCGGTTGACCTCCGGTATTACCGAAGCATTCGCTTGAACCAGCATTATAGAGCCTGGTCTGGAGTTTCATGAAACGAATCGCCTCCAGTAGATTCAATGTCCCGACACTTATACTCTCAAGTGTTTCCACCGGCTGGTCAAAAGAGAGACCAACCGAACTCTGACCCGCAAGATTGTATATTTCGTCAGGTTGAACATTTGCCAACACCTGGAGAACACTCCGGAAATCATTGAGAGCCATGGAATGAAAACTGATCTGGTCATGAATCCCCAATCTGCTGAGATTGGTAAACGTTGCTACCTGGGCATCGCGCGCAGAACCGTGAACTTCATACCCTTTACCGAGAAGAAAGCGGGAAAGATAGGAGCCATCCTGGCCTGAAATGCCGCAAATAAGAGCTCTCTTTGTCATATGCTACTCTCCGGATGCACCGTTTTCCAGAAACCACCGATATGCACCGGCGATTCCGTCCCGTAATGCGACGGTATGCTGCCATCCCAGAGCATGGATTCGTGAGGAGTCAGCAAGTTTTCGCGGTGTTCCGTCAGGTTTATCACTGTCAAAAACCAGTTCCCCCACAAAGCCGACCACATCCTGCACCAGTAACGCCAGATCATGAATGCTTATTTCCTGGCCGGAGCCGACGTTGATAAGAGCCGGTGCGTCCGGATCATGTAGCAGTTCATCGTAGCGATTCTCGTCGAGGTTCATCAAAAACAGGCACGCCTCAGCCAGATCATCAACCTGCAGAAATTCACGCAGCGGTCTGCCGCTTCCCCAGATTGTCACGTGAGCATCGCCACGCAACTTTGCTTCGTGACATTTGCGGATCATGGCTGGAAGAACGTGCGATTTTTCGAGATCAAAATTATCGTTGGGGCCATAGAGGTTATTCGGCATGGCAGAGAGATATTTTGTGCCGTACTGTTGATTGTATGAGCGGCACTGGTAGATTCCGGCGATTTTTGCAATAGCGTAGGCGTCATTGGTCGGTTCGAGCGTACCAGTCAGGAGATGCTCCTCTCTCATCGGTTGCGGAGCAAATTTGGGATAAATACAGGTGCTGCCCAGAAACAGCAGCCGTGTAACACCATGCAGCCAAGAGCTGTGAATGATGTTGTTCTGAATCATCAGATTATCATGAATAAACTCCCCCTTATAGCTGCTGTTGGCGATGATCCCCCCCACTCGCGCGGCTGCAATTAAAACGTATTCAGGTTGCTGCTCACGAAAAAAATCCTCGACCGCCTGTTGGTTGCAGAGATCAAGCTCAGTGCGCGATCTAAGCAGCAGATTGATAAATCCATGAGCCTGTAGCGCTCTCACAATGGCAGAGCCAACCATGCCACGATGGCCGGCAACAAATATTTTCGCCGTACTTTTCATAAAATCAGTTTCCTCCCTATATATACTTTCCTTATCCCATCGTTCGAACAGTGATAATCCCAAGCCAGGTAAAGAGCAGGCAGACAGCAACACTGGCGATAATATTGGCAAACGCCGTTAAAAAGCGGCCACCCTCAAGAAGCGCAAAGGTTTCGTAGCTGAACGTTGAAAACGTCGTCAAGCCACCGAGAAAGCCGACTGTCAGACCCAGCCGCGCCGTATCAGAAATGAGTGTACTGCGCATACCGATTTCCATGATCAGCCCGATCAGGTAGGCTCCGATGATATTAACCACAAAAGTACCATATGGAAAAGCCCGCCCCAGCAGACTGTGTACCCACCCGGACAGATAAAAACGGGTAAGTCCTCCGCCTGCACAAAACAGAGCTATTGTAACAGCTATTTTCACGGACGAAGCTCCATGTTGAACTAAACCGCTGCGGGGTAATTTATACTTTACAAGGTCTAATATTGAGCTATTAGTAGGCCGGTTCAAGCGAAGCGGAACCGGCGTTTTCTGCCATCGCCAGCATTGCTGCCGGATGCGCTACGCTTCATCCAGCCTACAACTGCAAATACTCAATTTCATACCGTGCAAAGCATATCTGCTTAGGAGCCATGTCAATTAATTTTCCCATCCATATCTCACAGATACACTTCAAAATCAATGGAACAAACGTATAACTTCCTGCGTCACCCGCAGATCGAAGTCCAGCATCTCCATATCAAGCTTGCCAGACTCTATTTTCGAAAAATAAAGGATGTCGTTAATCAGATTCAGCAGGTTCTCACCGCTTTTGCGGACTATTTCAGTAAACTCGCGCTGTTCTTCGGTCAGTTCAGAATCAATTAAAAGACCGGTCATGCCAATGACGCCGTTCATTGGAGTGCGGATTACATGACTCATAGTGGCAATAAAATCCGATTTGGCCCGATTGGCGTTGTCCGCCAATACTTTTGCACTTCGCAATTCAACTTTCAGTTTTCTCAAGTTAAGGTGGGTATTAATCTGGTTCTTTCTGCCTTATATTACATTTCACATGACATAGGGGTTATAACGGCATAGAAAAAGGGGTTAGCTGTAAGCTAACCCCTTGTTTTTGTTGGTGGAGGTGAACGGGATCGAACCGATGACCTCTTGGCTGCCAGCCAAGCGCTCTCCCAGCTGAGCTACACCCCCATAAAGCGAGATGACTTTTTAACAAACTAAAGATGAAGTGTCAATATCTTTCCACCGCTATCGATCCATAATAATCGTAAGCGATCAGATAGGAGAGCCATTTAAGGTTAAATAACCGCATGATGACACTTTGATAGATAATAATCATAGCTTCCCTCATACATCCGCATTTCACCATGATCAATTTCATATACCCTGTCTACCAGCAGGCGCAAAAAATGCCGGTCGTGACTGACCAGAACAATCGTGCCGCCGAAGTTTTTTAACGTCTCCAGCAGCATCTCTCTTGAACGGATATCAAGATGGTTGGTCGGTTCATCCAGTATCAGAAAATTTACCGGACGGGAGAGTATCGTAGCCAGCACCACTCTGCTTTTTTCACCGCCCGATATGTTTTCAATGCGCTTCTCAACTGCGTCGCCAGAGAAGAGAAAGGCTCCTAGCAGGTTTCGGATCATACCTACAGTGGCAAGCGGCATACACTCCTGCAGCGTTTCGAAAATGTTTTTTTTGGGATCAAGCAGTTCCATTGCGTGTTGACTGAAGTATCCTATCTCCACGTTAGCGCCGATCGTCACACTTCCTTCAGTTGCCTCGGTCTGGCCGGCAAGAATCTTGAGAAAGGTTGATTTACCTGCGCCATTCACGCCGACGACAGCAATTTTGTCAAGTCGTTTCACCATGCCGGAGATACCGTGAAAAACCGACTTTCCCAGGCCATCAGGCGTCATCCAGACCTTGCTCAGGTTTTCAAAAGCTACTACGTCATCGCCGCTGCGCGGAGGTTCTGCAAAACCAAAACGGACGGTACGCTCTTCTGCGGGGATCTCAATCCGCTCGATCTTCTCCAGTTTCTTGACCCGCGATTGAACCTGGGCTGCATGGGAAGCGCGCGCGGCAAAGCGAGCGATAAACTCCTCTTCCTTAGCCAGCATTTCCTGTTGCCTGTTGAACGAAGCGATCAACTGCTCCCGGCGGATGTCCCGCTCTCTTTCATAAAAATCATAATTTCCCCCATACGTAGTAATCGTAGCGTTGGCTACCTCAATAATTCTGGTGACGACCCGGTTCATAAAGTCTCGGTCATGGCTGGTCATAAGGAGCGCCCCTTTAAATTCGCTCGAGAGCCATTCTTCCAGCCAGATAATAGATTCGACATCCAGATGGTTGGTTGGCTCATCAAGCAGCAGCACATCAGGTTTAAGGGTCAAGATACTAGCCAAGGCTATGCGCATCTTCCAACCGCCGCTGAACGATTCTACCGGGTGGTTATAACGGTCAGGCCCGATCCCAAGCCCGGTAAGCACCGCCTGAGCACGAGAATCCAAGTCATACCCTTCCAAATGTTCAAACTCTTCCACCGCAGTGCCGTAGCGCTCCAGAAGTTCCGCCATCTGGTCGTCGGACTGCGGTTCGCACATCTCAGCTTCCATCGCCTGCATCACGACCGCAAGCCGCACGACAGAACCGCATGTAGCCATAACCTCCTCAAGTGCGGAGCGCCCGGACATTTCTCCGACATCCTGAGAAAAATAGCCGATGGTAGTTTTTTTCGGTAGAATCACCTCACCAGAATCCGGCTCTTCCTCCCCGGCAATGATACGAAAAATTGTCGTTTTTCCGGCACCGTTGGGGCCGACCAGTCCGGTGTGTGTACCGGGTAAAATCTGACAGGATGCGTCACGAAAAAGAATCTGTGATCCATGCTGTCTCGAAATATTTGATAGTTGAATCATCTGTAAAAAATCCCTGGTCACTCATTTTCTTATTCATCGTGTTTAGCTTGGTCTATTATTCCTCTGTTTCTGTTGATGTAACAGTCATACAAAACTGAACTACAGTCTCAAATCGGCATGACCATGATACAGCTCATCCCGCTCCCTTGAAACGTCCGGATCCTCAAGATACTCCTCAAAACACATACTCCGGTCAATGACACCGCCGGGCGTTATCTCGATAATTCGGTTGGCAACCGTTGAGACAAATTCATGGTCATGCGAGGCAAACAGTATTACCCCGGTGAAGGCGATCAGACCATCATTCAGGGCGGTAATCGACTCCAGATCGAGATGATTTGTCGGCTCGTCAAGTATGATCACATTGGCAGCGGTCAACATCATGCGTGATAACATGCAGCGGACCTTCTCGCCACCCGAAAGCACCGTCGTCTTTTTCATCGCTTCTTCGCCTGAGAAAAGCATCCTGCCTAAGAAACCGCGCGCAAATGTTTCACCTTCAGTCGGCGGAGAATACTGCCCCAGCCACTCGACCAGGGTCATATCGCCCTCAAAATACTGGCTGTTTTCCTTTGGAAAATAGGCGCTGGTAATAGTGACGCCCCATCTGAAACTGCCACTGTCCGGCTCAAGTTCGCCTGCCAGAATCTGAAAAAGTGTTGTGCGGGCAAGTGTGTTGCCGCCGACAAAAGCAATTTTGTCATCTTTACGCACGATCAGGTCAAAGTTGTTCAACACCTTGACGCCATCGATCTCCTTGGTCAATCCTTGAATTTCAAGGATGATGTCACCACAAGGTCTCTCCGGCTTGAAAACCACATGGGGGTATTTTCGTGATGAGGTCGGCATATCTTCAAGGGTAAGTTTATCGAGCAGTTTTCTGCGAGAAGTCGCCTGCTTTGCCTTGGAAGCATTGGAACTGAAGCGCTGGATAAAGGCCTTAAGTTCATCAGCCCTTTCAGATACTTTACGGTTTTCGTTCTGTTTCTGCTTTAAGTTCAGTTGGCTGGCATGATACCAGAAATCATAGTTGCCGACGTAAATCTGAATCCGTCCGAAATCGATATCAGCGGTATGCGTACAGACCTGATTGAGGAAATGACGGTCATGAGACACGACAATAACAGTATTTGGAAAGCGGAACAGAAACTCTTCCAGCCAGTTTATCGATTTAAGATCAAGATTGTTGGTAGGCTCGTCAAGCAGCAGCACATCCGGATTACCGAACAGCGCCTGGGCAAGCAGTACACGGACTTTATCACCCGGCTCCAGCTCATTCATCTGCCTGGTACGCAACTCTTCCGAAATGCCGAGGCCGTTTAGAAGCACTGCCGCTTCAGATTCAGCCTCATAACCGTTAAGCTCGGCGAACTCACTCTCAAGTTCAGACGAACGAACACCGTCTTCCTCACTGAATTCGGTTTTGGCATAAATCGCTTCACGGGCCGTCATGACGTCATACAGCAATTTGTGCCCCATAATCACCGTATTGAAAACGGTTTCTTCATCAAAGGCAAATTGATCCTGACGAAGCACGGCGATTCGTTCACGGGGGCCGACAACGACTTGCCCTTTGTCGGCCTCCAGTTCGCCGGCGAGAATTTTAAGAAAAGTCGATTTACCTGATCCGTTTGCACCGATCAATCCGTAGCAGTTACCGGGAGTAAATTTGATGTTGACATCTTTGAAGAGGACTCGCTTACCGTAGGAAAGGGTAATATTTGATGCAGCAATCATGTTGGTCTGGTACTCCTTTGAATTAAATTTTAGTTTTTATCGCCGTGGTAAAGTGATAACAAATCGGCACCCGCCGCTAGAGGGTGATTCGACGGATAGTGAACCACCGTGCGCCTCAATAATGCGATAGCTGATTGCCAGACCGAGTCCGGATCCGGTCGGTTTTGTCGTCCAAAACGGTTCGAATAGATTTTGAGCACTTTCGGAAGCTATCCCTGATCCATTATCGGTCACTGTGATAATGGTCGCCTCAGGGGATTCACTGCACTCTATTTTTATCCACCCGTCGTCTATCAGCGCGTCAGAGGCATTTTGCAACAGGTTGATAATAACTTGATGGAATTGGTTCGGGTCAACCGTCACCTCGACCGATGCAGGGACGAGATTCTGCAGTGTCACTTTGGCAAAGCGGGGATCATTGCCGAGAAAAATAAATTCATCCCTGATAACGTCGAACAACGCGATCCGTTCTGCTTGTGGACTTGTCGGGCGCGCATACATCAAGAATTCTGACATTAACAGTTCAAGTCGCTCAGCTTCACGGGTAACAATGGCCAGAAGCCGGGAATCACATTCCGGAAGATCTTTAGCGCTGGACAATAGCTGGACTGATCCGCACAGTGCCGCAAGAGGATTTCTTATTTCATGAGCCATGCGGGCTGAGAGTTCACCCAACGCCGCAAGCCGATCGGCTTTTTTCAGTGCCGCTTCCAGACGCCGAAAATTTGTTACATCCCTGAAGCTGACAATATATCCGGCAAGTGTTCCATTGCTGTCAGCAAAAGAGGCAACCCGATACCCAAGTATTATAACCGTACCATCGCCCCTGCAGTATTCAAACTCCAGCTCGGTTGCGTCGTTATCCGCATTGATACAGCCGCTCAACTGAGGAAAAACGGTTTCAATCAGCTTATCATACGCATCAATCTGACTAAGGCCAACAATGGCCTCGGCATATGGATTAAAAACGCGAATCCGCCCGGTGACTGTGGTTGTCAGCAGACCACTCTCGCTATGGGTTACAATGGCGGAATTCAACTGCGCCAGTTCGTTATAATCAATTGAAGAGCGCTGCAGTGCCTCTTCACTCAAGCGGGCGCGTTCGGCAAGCAATCCTGTAACAAAAGCTGTCAAACCGAATGCTATCAGGTTGAATGCTATTGTATAAAATAGGCGCAAATCTCCAAACTGGTGAGCATCCTCCTGACTCAGGCCAATGAATGACAGGTAGCCGAAGTACTGAAAATCGAGAATGGTGCCATAGAGAATACCGCACAGTGATGCGGTATAAAGCGCTTGACGCCGACCGAGCAGCATACCGGCAATCATTATCGATAACAGATATAAAAACGAATACGGACTTAAGATCCCCCCGGTAAATAGAATGAGAACGGTAACAAACAGCACGTCCCAGACAACCTGAATATTGGTTAGTAACTGAGTGAATCTAAGTTTTTTCAATAAAACGAGAGAAATTATCGAGAATACAAAAGAAAACGCCATCAATCTGATTACACCAGTTTGATAGCGTTCAGTTTCTGCAGTTATGTTTTTGAATTCAAGAATAAACGTTGCTGATAAAAAAAGAAAAGATACTAATATTCTCGCGTAGATGAAGAGCCTGAGTCTTCGCTCGGAACCCATAATCAACCGCCAACCGCTCCCGCCAATTTGAAAATAGGAAGATACATGGCAACAACCAATCCGCCGACGGTTGTCCCGAGGAAAACCATAAGCAATGGTTCCATCATGGCGGTCATGGCACCAACAGCATCATCAACCTCATCATCATAGAAATCGGCAATCTTATTCAGCATGGCATCCATTGCACCGGTCGCTTCACCAACGGAAATCATCTGAACGACCATCGGGGGAAACACACCGCAGGCTGCCAGAGGTTCGGCCATAGTCTTCCCCTCTGAAATAGCCTGACGAACGGAGTAAATTGCCTCTTCGACAATTTTATTGCCGGCGGTTTTAGCTACTATTTCGAGACCATCCATGATCGGAACGCCTGAACTTACCATAGTACCTAGCGTTCTGGTGAATTTTGCAACAGCCACCTTCCTGATCAGTGGGCCGGCAATCGGCGCCTTGAGAGCCATACGGTCGATATTTTTACGTCCCGCAGGAGTGTTGTAATATTTTTTTATAGCCCAGATAATCCCATAGAAGCCACCTATAAGAACTAAAAAGTATCTGACCAGAAAGTTGCTGAGAGCAATGACAATTTTTGTCGGCGCGGGTAATTCGCCACCAAAATCGGCAAACATTTTGGCGAACGTCGGGATAACAAAAATCAAAATAACACCCACGACAACTACGGCAATCGACATGATTGTAATCGGGTATACCATGGCGCCTTTAATCTGTTTTTTCAACTTCATCGATTTTTCGATATACGCGGCCAGACGAGTTAAAATTGTATCGAGAATACCGCCAATTTCACCGGCAGCAACAAGGTTTACAAACAGATTATCAAAAACTTTGGGATGCTTTTCAAGGGCATCGGCAAACGTAGAGCCACTCTCAACGCTATCTTTAACCTTGTACAAAACTTCCTGAAAAGACTTGTTTTCCTGTTGACTGGCAAGAATTTCAAGACACTGAACGAGCGGTAGTCCGGAGTCGATCATTGTCGAAAATTGCCGTGTGAAAATAACGAGGTCTTTTTCACTTATCTTTACGCCGCCTCCAAAACTAGGCAACTTAATATTAAACCCTTTGGACTCACCTTTAATAGTTATCTTGCTAAAACCATTTTTCTTCAATTGCGCTTCAACGGCATCAACAGTTGCTGCCTCAATAACACCTTTTTGTGCGCCGCCGGCTTTATTGATGGCTTCCCAGTTAAATTTAGGCATTTTAGTTCTCCTTCATTATTTCAACGCGTCTGGGGATTGCGCTGCATAGTTGCTGCGTGGTTACTGATCATTTTTTTGAGCTCATCCTGATCCTGAGAACGCCCAAGAGCATCTTCAAGCGATATCAAACGCTTGCGAAAAAGGGAAAAGAGGGATTGATTCATTGTCTGCATACCAAATTTTTCCTGCCCGATCTGCATCTGAGAATAAATCTGATGTACCTTGTCTTCACGGATCAGATTTCGGATAGCGGCATTCGGCACCATTATTTCGAGGGCAAGTACACGACCCTTCGTGCCCATTTTGGGTATCAGCATTTGCGACATTACACCTTCAAGAACAAAAGAGAGCTGCGCCCGGATCTGCGTCTGTTGATAGGGCGGAAATACGTCGACTATCCTGTTTATGGTTTGAGCGCAAGAATTTGTATGCAGTGTAGCAAGACAGAGGTGACCGGTTTCTGCAAGTGTTAGCGCAGCCTCGATGGTTTCAAGGTCGCGAAGCTCGCCGACCAGAACAACGTCGGGATCCTGCCGTAAAACGTATTTGAGCGCATTCTTAAAGCCCTTGGTATCGGAGCCGATTTCTCTCTGATTGACAAGACAGCCTTTGTGAGGATGAATATATTCAATAGGATCTTCAATCGTAACAATATGCTCACGTCTATTCATGTTGATATAATCTATAATTGAAGCCAGGGTCGTTGACTTGCCGCTACCTGTAGGACCGGTTACAAGAATCAAACCTCGCGGTCTGGCAGCCAACTCAGGAACAACCGATGGCAGGTTTAACTCCTCAAAAGTCAAGATTTTATAAGGGATAACCCTGAAAACACCGGCAACGGCACCACGTTGAATAAACATGTTTCCCCTGAACCTGGAAAGCCCCTTTACGCCAAACGAAAGATCCAGCTCGTTTTCTTCTTCAAATTTATGTTTTTGAGCATCAGTCAGAACACTGTAGCAGAGCTGTTTTGTCTCAACCTGATTCAGGGGTGGAAAATCCATGGGTAACAGATGACCATCGACACGCATTTGCGGAGGAGAGCTGGTTGTAATATGAAGATCAGAACCATTTGATTCCACAAGCATTTTTAAAAGTTGATGAAGGTTAACCACTGTCGCCTCCTGTTTACTCGTCAGAAACCGTTATTCTCAAAACTTCCTCAAAGGAGGTAACTCCCTCCTTAAGCTTAGTCAACCCGGACTGGCGCATGGTTTTAATGCCGATCCTTATGGATTCACGCTTTATTTCAGCAGTATTCGCACCATTTAAAATCATTTCCTTGATCTCTTCCCGCATCGGCATGACCTGATAGAAACCAACACGCCCCTTATAGCCGGTGTTATTACAGGTGGGACAACCTTTGCCTCGCATACATATATATGAAGGCGCTTCGTCCGGAGAGACACCGGCATCTATTAACGCTTGTACCGGGATTTCTTCCGGTTGCTTGCACTCCACGCAGACGCGACGTCCCAGGCGCTGAGCAGTAATCAGATTAACCGCAGAAGCGACCAGAAATGGTTCAATTCCCATGTTAAGCAGGCGGTTAATAGTGGCCGGAGCATCGTTCGTATGAAGCGTTGAAAGAACCATATGGCCGGTTAAAGCGGCCTTGATGGCTATTTCTGCTGTTTCAAAATCGCGTATCTCTCCGATCATGATTATATCAGGATCCTGACGCAGGAAAGAGCGGAGTGCAGCCGAAAAATTGAGGCCGATATCCTCATGCATCTGAACCTGATTTATTCCGGCAAAGTTAAATTCGACCGGATCTTCGGCAGTGGAAATATTTTCAGACACTTTATTCAGCTCCGATATAGCGGAATAAAGCGAAACCGTTTTGCCACTGCCGGTTGGTCCAGTAACCAGCACCATACCAAACGGTTTATGAATTTCATGCATGAAATTGGCTAAAGCTTCCGGTTCATAACCTAACTTGGTGAGATCCGTTTGCAGATTGCCCTTGTCGAGAAGACGCATTACGATTTTTTCACCAAAAAGCGTCGGGAGGCATGAAACCCGGAAGTCCATATCCTTGCCGCCGCCCAGTTTGATTTTGATTCGGCCATCCTGCGGTAGTCGGCGTTCAGCAATATCCAGCTCCGCCATTATCTTGATACGCGAAGTAATCGCATTCTTAAGCTTTAGCGGCGGCTTCATTACTTCGTATAGTACGCCGTCAATACGGTAGCGCACCCTGAACAGCTTTTCGTACGGTTCAACGTGAATATCACTGGCTTTTTTCTTGATGGCATCCTGTAAAATGGCATTAACCATTTTTACCACCGGAGCGTCCTCTGTTGCCCGTTCGAGTGAATTAAGATCAACCTGCTCTTCGTCGCCGACAATCTCAAAATCTTCAACATCAAGATCGTTCATTACGTCAGCCAGAGATGCAGACTGATCATAATATTTGTCTATCGAGGTTTTAATATCCCGCTCTGAAGCCACAACAATTTCAATGTTGTAGCCGGTCATAAACTTGATATCTTCAATTGCGAAAAGGTTTGATGGATCGCTTACGGCGATAATCAGGGTAGCTCCGGCTCTGTTAACCGGTATAAGCTGATATTTTTGAGCTACATCGGGCGGAATTATTTTTATGACGGCGGGATCAATTTCATAATCGGAAAGATTAACACTTGGTACACTATACTGTCTTGACAAAAACGAAGTTAGTTGTTCCTCTGTAAGAAATTTCTGGCTGATCAGAATCGAACCGATGCGGAGTTGATTACCTGATAGTTTTTGCTCTTCTAACGCACGACCTAACTGCTCGCGGCTAATGAGATTATTTTTTACCAGGATTTCTCCCAGCCGATTAATCTGCATGGTTACCCCGTTTGCGTTTCTGAAGCGTCATAGTAGGGAGAATACCGGTTATTGTCAAGAGGTAGTTAAGAATGGCAAATATGGTCTAAAGCCCCACGCATTACCCCATCGGGAGCATTTTGGCCGGTCCAGATTTTAAATGCGAGCTCACCTTGAGCGACAAGCATGCCGATGCCATTCACTGCGGGTATAAACGACTCTAGAGCCCTTTCCACAAGGGGCGTGGCTGACTTAGAGTAGACCATATCGTACAACTTGGCAGATGCCGGGAGAGATGAAATGTCGATATGTTTTATTTCCTCTCCCTTCATACCGAGGGAAGTGGTGTTAAGAAGTAATGACGAGGCTTTAAGCTGTTTTTCGGTGAGTTGATCCAGGCAGGCAACATCAATTTCAGTTTCCGGATACCGGCTGTTCATAGCAGATTTGATCGAGTAAGCATTATCAAGGGTTCGATTGCATATAAGAATTTTCCCTGCACCGGCTCGACAGAGAGCAGCGATCCCTCCACGGGCAGCGCCGCCAGCACCTATGACCAGAATCTGTTCTGAACCAGGGATATAATCAAGTTCGCTTAAGAGCGCAACTATCAGACCGTCGCCATCAGTGTTATAGCCGATCAAAGAGGATCCGATCACTTTTACCGTATTAACCGCCCCTGCAGCATCAGCGCTTTCATCAAGTCGATCCAACAGGGGCATTATGGACGTTTTGTGGGGAATTGTTACATTGAATCCAGAGAAACCTAGTCCACGTAAACCGTTAACGACCGCTTCCAGTTTTTCAGGGGCGACAGCAAATGGGAGATAGATATAATCAAGGAGAGCAGCAGCAAACGCGGCATTCTGCATAATTGGCGAAAGTGAATGTTCAATAGGATATCCAATAATACCGACAACTTTGGTTTTCCCTGTCACAGCAGGCATATCCTCACCGTCCCAAGGCATGGCGCATCCGAATCTGATCAGCAGAAATTCGCATATCAGACGAAATCAATTCCGCTTTTCGTAACATCATAACCGCCTCCTGAGATCTGTTGATCCCGGCTAGAAATTCGCCAACCTCAAGATAACTGTTCGCATAAATCATGATCGCTTTCCCTGTGTCCAGATCCAGAAATGACTGTTTTTCGAGTATGCCACGGTTATTATAATTATCCCAAATCGAAGTATCAGGTATTCCTGACGGCTCATTGTTTTTTCTAATACGATAGACAATCCCCCGCTGAGTCGGTTGGTACTCTTTAAATTCCACGGAGTATCGCGTTGAGAAATCGATGTAGACAGGTCTGACTCCGATATTTTCGTTTATCGCAATGCGCAAAGCGGCCTCAGGTCCAAAAGATGTAATATCAAACTTCCTCAGATTGCTGTTTTTAAATATACGCGGCATAGAGTCAAGATACCATTCAAAGACAAGATGAGGGGTATGCGGCAGGTCGACGTCTTCACGCAGCTTTTCGACACCTTGCAAATACCAGAGAGGGAACGCACCACTGTCCCCCCAGGTAAACATGACAGCGCTCTGTGGCAATGTTCGCAACGAGTTGGATGCGTAATCAAAAGCTATATAATTGTTATGTTGATCATTTTCGAAATAGTTGACAGCGCAGAGCGCAGTAGGGAGGGAAAAGAACAGTACAGCGACAACTCCATAGATCGGAGCAGTAATACGTTCAGGAGTCAGTGACAAGCGAACGGCATAGCCAAGAAGCGAGAAAAGCCCGATGCCGATGAATACTGCTGTCAAGAGATAGAGCGGAGTAAAAAATTCTTCCGTAAGAAATATTGTTTCCATTGGAGTATTGAAATAGCCTGCTATCACAAGCAAAAAAACAGCGGTTGAAACAAAATAAGCCATAAGAACAGTTCTGCTCTTTCGCCAGAGATGGATAATCCCGATAATGGTCAGAATCGCCCCGATCCAAGTAAACTCTCTTGGGACGTTAAATGCCTGAATTTGCGCCCATAACAGCGTGACATCCCGTACGGGTGGCTCAGACGGATACCCTTTTCGGAGAAAATGCCATAAAAACAGATCGACTGTTTTTGAGTCACCCCAGTTAAGAAGCGGATTACTGAGTGCGCGAAGCGGAAGATAGAGATGTATCGAAAAACCGAGCAGAGCAAAAGCTGTGGCAAGAATAAGTTCCTTAAGCCGGGTTATCATGCGCCAATCAGTAAGCAGTATCATTACAACCCATGAAGGCAACAGCAACACGATGGTCTGATGTACGCCCATGGACAAACCGGCCAAAAACGTGCAGACGTATATGTATGAGGGGCACTCATTCCCTTCACGATACTGCTCCTGCCACTTTAGCAGCAGATAGAAAATAATCGCAGAAATGAATGCCAGAAGCGGATACGGCTTATCGTGATTTGACTGCAGCCACAAACGGGGTGTGACAGCAAAAGAAAGTGACGCGGCAAGCCCGGCAAACTGAAGCGCAATCCTGTTTAAACGGTCATCACTCAGTAGCGTCTCCTTTCTCAACATTGCAACCGTCAGAACATAAACTACAAGACAGGCTAGAGAAGAAGAAAACGCAGTAGCAACATTAACCCGAAACGCGATATTGCCCAGGGGAAGCCAAGTGAAAGGTTTTGCATACATTAAAAAAAGCGGGTATCCGGGAGAATGCGCCGAACCGAGAGAAGCGGTTGCGGTAAGAAATTCACCACTGTCAAAAAAAGTTACTGATGGAGCTAATGTTACCATGTAGACTGCAAACGGAATTACAAAGGAAAGAATGAGAAACATATTCAGTTCGATATTCTTAAAAACAGTAATATTCATCTGATTTTTTCCGTCCCCTGAAGTTCGCTGAGAGATAGCCTGTATTTCCAGGTGTAGTACATGCCGGCGATAATAACCGGGAAAAACCCGATCGCATGAATAACAAGTGCGACAGCTACGGCAGTTGATTCCGGAATGCCGAAGGCTGAAAGCCCTTTGAAACAGGCGTAGTGGTACGTGCCGATATAGCCCGGTGAAGCGGGCACCATAACGGCAAAAACAAGTAACACCAGTATAAACATGGAAGCTACAATAGGAAGTTTAATGTCAAATCCGAGTAGTACAGAATAAACCGGAATAATGCAACATATCCAGACCAATATTGATGACATCAAGATGGCGCTGATATCCCCTCCTTTGGAAGAGATCCTGATACCACCGATAAAAGAGCCGAGCAGCAGAATAATACGGTCCGAAAATTTTTTCGGCAGCGGTTTCAGCAGAACAGCGGTCCAATGCAGAGTCCGGTTGGTCTGTCGTTTCAACAGAATCAGAAAAATGATTATACCGACGTACAGGGCAAAAGTCACAGCTCCACCGGTTTTAAGCAGAGTTTCTGCATCTGTCATACCCTGCGGCAGTTTCAGAGTAAATAACGTAAACAGTAATATCAGCATGACGGTGAAGCCGTCAAAAAGCCGGTCAATCACCAGTGAAGCAAATACCGTCGGCGTCTGCAGCCCTTCCTTTTTGGCGAGAATATATGCCCGGACAAATTCACCCAGGCGTGCCGGAAGCAGATTGTTGGCCATATAACCGATAATCGTTGCCGGATACAGCGAGGAGAGTGGAATCCGTTTTTCGGGGATGAGAAGATAATGCCATCTGACTGCCCGTAACAGATAACTGGCAAAGGTCGCCACAACCGCCAGAACGATAAAACGATAATCAACCCTGAGAAGCGCTGTCCAGAGTTGATTGAAATCAATTTTGCTGAACAGCATCAGCATAAAAATAGCACTGATGGCGATTCCCGACCAAAATTTAAGATCGATTTTAATTTTCACAAGAATCCAGCTTTCTCATCTAGTTTCGATATGTTATAACCGGATTATTGAAGTATAAGACGAGCTGTTGCAACATCAAGGGTGATTTGATCCTTCAGTTCGGCAGCATTGGAAAATCTGAGCTCTGAGCGCAGCCTCTGCACAAAGTGCATCTCTACCGAATGCTCATAAATCTGACGTGAAAAATCAAGCAGGAAAACTTCAACCGAGCGCAGGTTACCATCAAAAGTAGGATTACAGCCGATATTACAAGCTCCGTTTATATACTGCCCGTCAACTTCAACTCTCACTGCGTAAACGCCATCCGCCGGAAGCAGTTCGTTGACTGTACATATATTTGCCGTGGGAAACCCGAGTGATGAACCAACTTGACGGCCATGTACCACTCTCCCTGAAATCTGGTAACAGCGGCCAAGAATCCTGGTCGCAGCCGCCATATTGCCACTTGAAATGGCTTCTCTCGCAAGACTGCTGCTGTAAACGACTCCGTCCTCTCCAATAGGCGGTAGATCTTCAAGGGTAAAGCCATTCAGCGCACCCATTTGTTCCAATGTGCTGAAGTTCCCCTCGCGCCCCCTGCCAAAAGCATAATCATGCCCAATGATAATATGCTGCATACCGAGTGGGGCACAGAGAACGGTGAGGACAAAATCGCTTGCCGACAACCGGGAAAACTCTTCCGTAAAAGGGACAACAACCAGATAATCGATGCCGGAATCTTCAATCAGAGCGACCTTCTGGTTAAATGTTGTAATCATTGACGGTGCGAATTCAGGTAACAGTATTTTTAACGGGTGCGGCTCAAAAGTGACCACAACTGAAGGAATACAACAAGCACTACTTCTCCGTTTCAAGTGAGCAAAAATCTCTGCATGGCCGCGATGAACGCCATCAAAATTACCAACGGTGATAATGGAAGCATCCAGAATTTTATCATAGATGTCCGTGCCCGATATAATATGCATTATTTGATTCATCCTATTGTCGCAAGTTCCAGCCGTCTTCCCCAGCGCCTTAGCAGTTCATCATGGAGCAGTACATTCGCCGGGGACGCCAGATCCGGATCAGCTTCAAGCAGTGCAAAGGCTGCCAGGCGAGATCTTTCCAACAGTGAGCCGTCTCGCAGGATATTGGCAACACGAAAATCCGGCATCCCCGCCTGACGGGTACCGAGGAAATCACCAGCGCCCCTGATTTCCAGATCTGCCTCGGCAATACGAAAGCCGTCACCGGTAGACTCCATAACTCGCAGGCGTTTTTCAGCATCTTCAGACACCTTTCCGGACGACATCAAAATGCAGCATGACTGCTCTCGTCCGCGCCCTACCCTGCCCCGAAGCTGATGCAGTTGAGAAAGCCCAAAACGCTCGGCATGCTCAATCACCATCATCGTTGCGTTCGGAACGTCTATCCCTACTTCAATAACCGTAGTAGCAACCAGAATATGGAACTCCCCCGCAATAAAAGCGGCCATAACCGTTTCTTTTTCTACCGGAGTCAATCTGCCATGCAGCAGCCCGATATGCAAGTCGGGGAAAATATCGGCTTGAAGATGTTCTGCCATTATGGCCGCCGCCTTCAGATCCGTTTTCTCAGACTCCTCCACTAACGGATAGACAACGTAGATCTGTCGCCCCAGTCGGACCTGCTCGCGCATCATATCATAAAGTTGGCTGCGTCGTGATTCAAAGAAAACCTTGGTCTCAATCGGGATCCTGCCGGGAGGCATTTCATCAATCACTGACAGGTCAAGATCACCAAAAAGCGTCATCGCGAGAGTACGGGGAATCGGAGTGGCGGTCATGACAAGAATATCTGGATTACTCCCTTTCTTTTTCAGGATACCACGCTGCAGCACACCGAAACGGTGCTGTTCATCAATAATTCCAAGACCAAGACGTGCAAATTCCACCTTATCCTGAATAACTGCATGAGTGCCGATAACGATACGGGCCAGGCCACCGGCAACCCGCTCAAGAGCTTCCTTTTTTGCCTTTCCCTTGAGTGCTCCCGTTATCAGGAGAACCTCGATTCCCATCTGATAGCACCAACGGTGAATAGTGTGCCAGTGCTGTTCCGCAAGAATCTCAGTAGGCGCCATAATTGCCACCTGAAAATCGTTTTCAACCGCAATCAATGCCGCCATCAATGCAACGAGGGTCTTGCCGCTCCCGACGTCTCCCTGAACCAGGCGGTGCATGGGATGCGGTGCCATCATATCGGCTTTGATTTCCGCCAACACTCGTCGTTGTGCCGCAGTCATTTCAAAAGGGAGGATTCGTACCAACTCTTTCGTGTAGCGATGGGTTACCTGAAAGGCGATCCCCTCTTCCATCGCCACTCCACGTTTTTTGAGGGCAAGCCCCAACTCCCAGAAGAAAAATTCGTCAAACGCCAGCGCTTGATGTGCTAAAGTTGCACCGACATTCAGATCTGCAAGATCGGCTTCAGGTGGCGGCGCATGAACATGGCCAAGCGCCTCACGGAGGGATGGAAATCCCGCAGGACAAAGTTCAAGAGGTATCAAGTTGTCGATATTTACCAGAAATCCTGATACGACTTCTCTCATAACCCTGCGCATAGTTTTCTGGTGGATCCCCTCAGTAAGCGGATAGACCGGAACGATCCGCCCGAAATTGGCCGGATCAGCCGCCAGCAGCGAGGCAAGATCCTTCCCTTCCGGCAGCCACTCAACATCTGGATGATGCACTTCACGCTGGTAACCGAACTGACTCACCTCACCGGTAAAAACGCCGATTCGCCCTATCTTCCAGGTACGTTTCATCCAGACGACATTTGCGCTGAACCATTTGCAGACGATTGTGCCGCTGTCGTCCTGAATCAGAACCTCGAAAACATTCCTGCCGCTCTTTGTTCTGGACGCATCGGCTGACAAGACCGCTCCGGAAAATACCGCGCTTTGACCCGGACGAAGCGAAGAGATGCGAAAGAGTTGGCGCCGGTCTTCATAACGAAGCGGCAATAAATAGAGAGCATCCTCAACGGTATGGATGTCTTTTTTTTCAAGCAATTCGGCCAGTTTTGATCCAACTCCTTTTATAAACTGGATGCCGACGCCAAGATTCTTGCGGGCAATTGCTTCATTCAGACCTTTACCAGTAGTGACGACGGGCGCTACTGGCGATTCAGGGGCTACCATAATCGGGCGAATAACAAGCTCCCCATTCACCTCTTCCAAAGAGAGAGAATCACCAGGAACGATCACCAGTTTTTTCAAAATACCGGGTGGAATTGTAATGGAGTTGCTTTCGGATAGTGTAACTGTGGGCATGTACAATCCAGTAACAGAAAAATATTACGAAAACGGCCACGGTCGGGCTTGATTTATCGTCCTATTCATTTTTGCCTGACATATATGTGAGTTAAGAAGATAAGTCAATTCAGATTATCGTTGGAATTGGGAGCCTGGGTGCATTGGCTCTCGCCTGTTTACCGTATAAACCGGCGTGGAATATTCGGCTCATTCTTGCGGGGGCGGTCTGCCTGTTCTGGTCACATATTCAATATCTTCCCTGTTTTTAGAAATTCCTTCAGCGCAAAAACTCCAGATCCGATAGCTTTCAACCCCCAAAATTGTGATACCGGAACCAAATACCGCCCAGTAATTACCTTCAAGGGATTTCCCGAAATAATAAAAGAGAAAAAATGCCGTCAGAAAACCTACATGGCTGAAACTGCTACGATGCTCGATGCCTGCGGTCATGCGGGAAAGGCTTAAGAGTATAGCCGAAAAGGTATAGAGCAGCAGCACTGTGCTGATAATACCGGCTGATGGAGGTTTTCCCAGAAGGGGGGAGACTGTATCAGGATCTGGAAGAAATGGAAATCCTCGCCATGCAAGAATACTGACTACCAGAAACAACGCAAGAGCAATGATTCCGCGCGTTGAAAAGCGGCTCAAACGGTTTATTTCCTTTTCCAATCCCTCTCTAAGCAAATCAGTGCTATCCACTGTTTCACTGTTATCAGCCGACAGTTGTTTTTCATGCATATCCGCCATGCAATCCCCGAAAACTTACACTGACTTTTCAAAGTTATTTTTCTTGTCGGCTGCGTTCATTTTTACCTTGTAATAACTTGTGGCTATTATATCAAGATCATGAGTCAGGTGGGGTGGTGGTTCCGGGATATCGCTTATATTTTCGGTTGATTCCACATAATTCCGCAATTTTTGTACCGGAAGAAAAACATTTCTCCTCAGTAATGCGGTAACTCCGCCAATAGTGAGGATGAGGCTCATCAATGTAAAGGTAATCATCTGGATGCGAAGCATTGTAAGTGATCTGTCACGTTCTGCCCTCGACAGTCCAATGTCCAGCGTTCCCAAAACTTTCTGGCCAGGGGGGTGAATATGACACGCTGCAGATGAGCAGTCCGGCCCATTGTAAATCGGTGCAGTTATCGCGATTACTTCCATACCTTCAGGGCTTCTGAAGGTGCGAGCCTGCTGCATCGTTCCCAGATTGGTCACAGGGAGAGTTCCTTTGTGACAGACGATGCACCCTTCTGCATTCTTGTCCATCTGCCGGTTGATCTCACCTGACTTGGCGGAGAAATTCACAATACCCTTCTTGTTGAATATTCTTACATGATCCACTCCCCGCTGTTCACCAACGTTCCGAATGATTGTGGCCAGTGTTTCACGGTCGGATTTGTGCATGGCATAACGGGTGGATTTCAAGATGGTGTCGGCAATATTGGTTGCATGAACTATCTCGGCACGATGGAGATCGTCACGGATAACGGAGTATAGAACCAGACAACAGACCACCATGAATCCTGTAACGGCAAGCCCGACCGGCACCAGAGCTTTTCCCGCGAGTGTTGCAAACATATCACCCCTCCAGAGCTACATTTTATGGCATTTATCACAATCTTTGTCGGTAGCGACACTAAAGGCTGTCTTGCCGTCATGGCAGGCGCCGCACGATTTTCCCGCTTCCATAAGCTTCATGCTAACCTTAATCTTGCTCCTTTTAGTATTGAAAATGCCGGTGTGGCACTCCCCACACTTATAAAGGCTGGTGTGATTATTATGGCTGAAGCTGACGTTGCCAGCATCTTTTTCTATATAGGTAATTTCCTTGGTCGGGTGACACTTGGAACATTCCTTAACCGAAAAAGCCTGTTTGGAGTTGTGACACGAGCCGCAGGATTTTCCTTTCTCCATGGCTGCCATTCCAACGCGTTTCCTCTTTTGATTGGCGGAATACAGTTTGGGGTGACATTTACCACACTCAGTCCCCTCAATATGAATTTTGTGACTGAAATGCGTGGAGCCGGTCTCTTTTACCTGATATGTTATTTCCTTAACAACATGACATGTGGAGCATTTATCGAGACCAAAGGCTTTTTTGCCATCATGGCATGCACCACAAGATTTGCCTTTTTCCATATCTGCCATCGAATAACGCTTCTTCTTTTTTAAATCAAAGATTGTATCGTGACAGGCTCGGCAATTATTGCTCATCTCCTTCTTGTTTATATGATCGCTGTGGCTGAACACCACCTTCCCCAAATATTTGGTGGAATACGTGATATCCCGAACGGTAACCGCAAAAGCAGTACTCCGGAATAACAAAAACATCGCAACGATGCTGAAGATAAGGCGGTATTTCATTAGATTTTCTCCTGAGCAGGTTTCATTTGGTTGACGCAGTTATCTGTTTATCAGGGTCGGGATTACCATCCTCAACAGTTTCCTCTTCCCACCCGTTCCACATCGGTTTGAAATGAGCTAGCGGTGTGTGTCCGAGAGTTGCAAGATAGATATGAACAAAGAGAAAGGCTGTAAAACAGCAGGAGAGGAGAAAATGGGTTCCAACAAGCATTTTTATACCCCCCAGGAGGAGTAACAACTCGCGCAGAGGAGCTATATACATCAGAAGCCCTCCGCTTAAAACGACCAACGGCAAAAGTACAAGCATGATCACCAGATAGGCTGCCTTCTGCATCGGATTGAATTTGCTATCAGGTGTGCTGTGATGAGGGTTGGGCTTACCGAAAAAATAGGCCAGAAAATAGTAGTACGCCTGGCGGAAGATGCCTGATTTAAGATCCTCCACCGTTGGAACATACAGCTTTATCAGACTCCTAGCGACCGCAAGGTAGTAAATGAGCCATAACAGATAAGAAACCGAAACAACCACGCCGGCAGTATTATGTAAACGAATGGCGGCTCTATAGGCCCCGAAAATGTTAATGTAATCCGGAAATCTTATCTGAAGTCCGGTGGCACACAAGGTAACTATTCCGAAAGCGTTCAGCCAGTGCCAGATTCTGACAGGCATGGGAGTCATGTATACCATCTCTTTATGCTTCATGATCATTCTCCTTTCTCTTATTCCTGGACAAAAACCGGAAGAAACCATGACTTACAGGAAAAGACAACCCTGCCGCTACGATTAAAGCCCCGAAAATATTTAGAGCACTGCTTCTTGTCGTGCCGAGCATGTAAAAATCCGGGGTTCCATATAGAATGTCAAGTATCGCCCCTTTTTCTACAGCAAGCCTCGTATAGCCGCCCTCTTTTTCTGGAAAAGCGATAAAGCTTTTCTGCATCGCTTTTGGCCCGGAAGCATGGCAGAAAGAGCAGTCCCAGCGGTTTTCCAGAATCTGATAACTGTGAGTGACCACCTCAGGCGTCATCATGCCCCATAACCGCATATTCCTCCCCCTGAGATGGTGATTGAAATCCCGCAACTCCTGCAGCGAAACAAGATTATCGCCGTTCTGGTCGATCACCTTTCTGATATCCTCCCCGTTTATCAGCTTGGCAAGCTCTTCAAAAGTAGCCGATTTAAAGGCATCCCCCGAGCCGGGCAGCCGGCTTTCAATGGACATTGTAATCACATAATCTTTTGACCCGGTATGACACGTAATACACAGCAGCGAGTCGATATGCAGATCAGCCTGTGTAAGCCATTTGGAATGACTTCGAATGGTTTTTCTGGTGTCATGGCACTTGGCGCATTTACTGTTGATTTCATCACCAGACATAAATACCGGCAGTTTCACTTCATGTGGGTTATGGCAGTCATTGCACCTGGCTTTTGAACCATGGAGACTTTTTGAATATTCCTCACGCACCGGATCATGACAATCACCGCACTTTGCAATGGATGGAGCGCTGCCGTCTGCGGGATGACCCGGTGAAACCTGGTCATGACAGGAAGTACATCCAACAATAGAATGTGTAGTGGCCGTAAACTTGACCGGATCAATAAACACGACTTTACCGGCCAGACTTTTGATCTCTTTTCGAGCGTGGCAGCTCATACACTTCTCATTACCGGCACGCGACAGGCCATCGCCACTGTTATTGCGGCTAACGGCATCTTTCCTAACGTACTTATCCTCTTTTTCAGAGCCTATAACAGTTGCAGAAACAGACGCCGCAAAGAGTACAGTGACGGTTATACACAACCATACAGCCCTGTTATAAATGTACATCGCTCCATCTCCAATTTTGATTGTTGTTGAATTTGATTGCTTTTGTGTTTTCTAGTGCATTGCTGGTGCCAAGTTGCATTATTCCGTTGCCACTCGATATAACTTACCTGAACTGTTGATAATATTTAGTGACAATTGTTATACGTAAGGAACTCAATAAATATAGTAGCCACCTGCTGTATAAAGAATAAATACTCATAATCCGTTTTCAGAATATAAAATCAGTATTTTCAGTACGTTCCATACTCGCATATATCAATCGAGGTGTATACAAATTCTTAGGTTCGCTCTTTGGATGTCTAATCAATGCTCTCCGCGCACCGAAATACCCAGTTTCTTCATCATGCCCTGGAAATTCGGCCTCAGTATGCCGGTTTCCTCGGCAGCTCTGGTTACATTCCAGTTGTTACGCTCAAGGGCATTGCGTACAAACAGGCTTTCCAGTGACTCCATGGCATGATCTCGAATGTGACGCTTCATCTCTTTCAGCTCTTCAGCGTTCATTGGAATACGTTCGATCATAATATTTGAAGAAGTATCTTTGCTATCCCACAATTCGAGATCCTCATTACGGATAACATCCCCTTCAGCAAGCACAACCGCCCGTTCAATGATGTTTTCCAGCTCCCTAACATTCCCTGGGTACTCATAATTTTCAAGAAATGACATTACATCCGGCGCAACCCCTCTTATTTCCTTGCCGATATCTGTCGTATATTTTTTTAGAAAATGACGTATCAAGATAGGGATATCATGCTTTCGGTCACGTAGCGCCGGAAGCGTTATAGGAATTATATTGAGGCGAAAATACAGATCTTCCCGGAATAACCCTTCAGAGGCCATGGTCTTAAGATTTTTGTTTGTTGCGGCGACGAGGTGGATATCTATCGGCAGTAGTTGTGTACCGCCAATAGGGGTTATTTTACGTTCCTGAATGGCGCGCAGGAGTTTTGCCTGAGTAGACAGGCTGATGTTAGAAACTTCATCCAGAAAAAGAGTACCACCGTCGGCAATCTTGAATAATCCGGTCTTTGCCTGAACTGCGCCGGTAAAAGAGCCTTTGACATGGCCAAAAAGTTCGCTCTCTAGCAAAGTTTCCGCAAGGGAAGAGCAGTCAACCGCAACAAAAGGTTTATCCTTTCTGAGGCTGTTGTCATGTATTGCGCGGGCTGCCAGTTCCTTACCTGTGCCGCTTTCGCCGGTTATAAGCACCGTGCTGTTTGTAGCAGAAACATGCATTATTCTGTGATAAACTTTCTGCATCTCCTTGCTTTCACCAATAAATTGATGAAAACCATGCTGTCGGTTGATATCTTCCTTGAGAGAGATATCATCCAGAGACAGAGTGCGCTGGCTGAGAGCCTTTTGCACCTTTTCCAGTATAACGTCTGGTCCGAACGGTTTTGATATATAATCGGATGCCCCGTTTTTCATGGCCTCCACGGCAGTATCAACCGAAGCATAACCGGTGATCAGGATAACCGGGATGTCAGGCTGCAGCGTCCGGACGCTTTTCAATACTTCCATGCCACTCATTCCAGGCATTTTCAGATCGGTTATTATCAGGTCAAATTCACGCTGCTGCAATATTTCGATGGCGTGAAAGCCGCTTGAGCAGGTTTCAACAACAAATGATTCCCCCTCGAGAATCCGTTTCAAGCCATCCCTAATTACCGCCTCGTCATCAACAATAAGAAGTCTGCCGTTTTCCATGCCGTGTCCTTTGAATTGAAGTAATAATCGCTCTTGTCAGTTAACTTGCTGAAACGTCAAAATCACCCCTCATTTCAAGGGGGGGACAAAATGTCTCCCAGTTCGAATTCAGCTCGGTATCACGTTTCCGCATCTTCTTTATGTAATCATTTACATTCACTGTATCGGTGAGTGCCGCAATCACATCGGCTATGGAGAAAAACCATTTTTGCTCTTTATCATTCCACACTGATCGGATTTTTACTGACTCAAATAGTTTTATGTTGCTCATACCACACTCTCCTTATCCTGACTGTTCAACCTGAGACCGGAAGCATGACAACAAAGGTGGTTCCTTCCCCCACTCGGCTCTTTACCTCAATTTTCCCGCCATTATTTTCAATAATCCCGTACGATATAGACAGCCCGAGTCCTGTGCCTTCAGATTTGGTTGTAAAAAATGGATCAAAAATCCTGGCAAGAATCTCTTCAGGAATACCATTACCATTATCTTTGAGAGCGGAACAGACATTCTTCCCGTCTACAGACAGGTACGTTGATATTTCCAGATCCCCGCCATTAGGCATTGCCTGACCTGCATTAATAACCAGATTCATGAATACCTGACGGATCTGATTAGGGTCAACTGATATATGCGGCAAACCGCCGCTGAATTTTTTACTGATGACGATATTCTTGAAATCCGGCTGGTTGTGGAAAAATGTGACAACTTCATCAAGAATTGCGTCAAGAGTTGCAATCTCCTTTTCCGGTAAAGATTCCCGGCTGAATTCAAGTAGATTTTTTACTATGCCTGCACACCTTTTAGTTTCTGAAATTACTCTCTCCACATCGGGCTTTAGAGCTGGGTCAAGCCTTTTGTCACTGTTAAGTATCGAGGCATAGAGAAGAATGCCGGTCAACGGATTGTTGATTTCATGTGCAACTCCCGCCGAAAGAGTACCTAAAGAAACAAGCTTCTCTGAGCGGCGCAGATGTTCTTCCATATACATAAGCTCTCTGCTTCGCTCTTCCACCTTGCTTTCAAGACTAATCGCCCACCCTTTCAACTCTTTCTCAGCCTTGCCGAGGCTCTCAGTCATACTATTGACAGATTCCGATAACTCCCCAAGCTCGTCCCTGCTTGATACTAGAACTCTTGACTCAAGATCCCCCGATGCGACCTGATTACTGTGTCTGACCAGCCTCTGCACTGGAATATCAACAAGATAATGTGTTAAAACCGTCACCAGTGCACCAATCATCAAGAGGAGCAGGCATGTCAACATGACAAATTCCAGGCGATATTCATGAGATTTATGTCTAAGCGTTTCCAGTGAAATCGATATATCGAGAAGCCCCAGCACTGTGTCACCCTTGCCATGAAAATGGCAGGATGCAGTAACGCAAGCCGGTTGGTTATAAATTGCTTTTGTAAAGCCGAGCGCTTCTTTACCAGTTTTGGTAATAACGATACGACTCCGGTTCATTGATGATGTAGATATACCGGGACTTGCGGAGTTGTGACACATAATACATTCGTCTGCATGTTTGCCTATTACGGCACCAATTTCTCCCTTAATATTTGAAAAAACCACCTTCCCTTTTTTATCAATTAATCGGATGTGTTCAATGTTTTCGCTTTCGGCGATTCTCCCAATCATATGATAAAGGCTTGTTTTATCGTTCTTCATCATAGCGTCAAATGCGCTCTGATTGATTATGTCGGCAACTTCTCCCGCATTTGAAACGGCATAATCAATCATCGCCTTTCGGAAGTTTTTAAGGTTGACGTAATCCAGCAACCCCATAAAAACAATAAGGATCACCGATGTGGCAAAGGTAAGTTTAGCAATGAGGGATATGCGGATTTTCATGCCCTGAATTCCTTATGATTCATCGGTGGCCAACAATACTAAAAACCGCTTGTACTGACTGCAAGCAACAGGTTATAAGTGTCAACGGTTACCAATGGAGGTACGTCAGTCGCTGGCGGGCTGCCCGGTCTTCAAAACCGGTGGGGCGGATGAGAAATTCGCTCGGTGGGTTCGATTCCCATGTACCTCCGCCATAATAAAAACAAGCAGTTAGCCTTTATTGGTTGGCTGCTTTTTTGTTGCCTGTTCCATTGATAATTATAATTGGGACACTAGCGGGACACTAATTTACAACTAACTGCAATGATATTCAGATTTAGATGTCCCATTATTGTCCCATTACTGTATTAGTCTTAAATATAAACCTTGCAAAACAAGTAGTTAAACATATATTACAACGGATATTGAAACCGGTGTTGTATTTTGTTGCGTTTTATAGTTGTTTGTTGTACCTTGTAATCGTGGCTAATTACTGGGGGTGCAACATGGCAACTATCGAAAAGAGAACAACATTAGACGGCAAGACTTCCTACCGTGTCAAAATCAGGATGAAGGGCGAAAAACCGGTTACCGCTACCTTTGACAAACTGACAGATGCAAAGATATGGGAGAAGCAGACCGAAACGGAGATAAAGCAAGGTCGCTACTTCCAAAAGGCCGAAGGGAAAAAGCATACTCTCGGTGACTTGATTACAGAATACCTGCCGACAATTGAAAAGTCAAAGGACTACTCTAACGTCAAGAGACACCTTGAATGGTGGAAAGCCCGGATCGGTGACAAGTACATTGCAGACGTTACACCCGCTGTTCTGTCTACCATCAAAAGCGAACTGGCTAATGGTATGACGCCACAAGGCAAAAAACGCGCACCGGCTACAGTGAACCGTTATCTGATTTCCATTTCAGGTGTACTGGCGAAAGCCGCTGGCGAACAGGGATACATTGAAACAAACCCTATGAGCCGAGTTAAAAAGTTGGAGGAACCAGAAGGCCGCATTCGTTATCTATCGGAAGATGAACGAGACGCGCTGCTTGATGCTTGCCGGAATAGTCGGAGCAAACAGCTTTATCCGATAACGGTTCTGGCACTGTCTACTGGAATGAGGCGGGGGGAGATTCTTTCTATCCGGTGGAAGGACGTAGACTTTGATCGTAAGCGCATTGTAATCCATGACACGAAGAACGGAGAGAGCCGCCAGGTGCCGTTAGCTGGAGCAGCAACAGAAGAGCTTAAAAAGCTATTGTCTGAGAAAAAGGCTGCAAAGGTGCAAGAGATCAAGCCGATAGGTGATGAGTTTTTATTTCCCGGCAAGAATGGCGAACCGGTTGATATCCGTGACGCATTTGAAACCGCAGTAGTTAAAGCAAAGATTGAAAACTTCCATTTCCACGACTGCCGCCACACAGCAGCATCGTATCTTGCCATGAACGGCGCGACACTCTTGGAGTTATCACAGATACTTGGACACAAGACGCTTTCAATGGTTAAGCGGTATGCTCACCTGACTGAGCAACACCTGCACAACGTAGTAGAACGCATGAACACAGCTTTCCTCTCTGGGCAGGGGAAGGCATAGCTGACTTCTGTAAGAACACCTTATACTCAAGCATTGGAGGCATAAAGCATGGCAATATTGAGTGGAAACGTTAAGGAAATGATCAATTACAGGTTGGATGCTGCTTCTAAGAACCGTCTAATTGAAATTGTGCAGTTGGCACCACCTTCTGATGCTGTGTTTCTCGCAGCGATCGAAAAAACAATTCAAAAGGCTTTAACCATAACTGATGTTAAAGAGATAGTTAAGGATATCAAAGTAAAAGGGACTGCTGAAAGAGCCGAAATAAAGCGAAGTCTGGAAAAACTCGCCAAAGTATCAACGACACTTCTTGAAGGGTTAGCACAACTTCCAGGTTGCGCCTATCAGTTGTTCCACGGTGGACGGGGATATTCTACGCTGAAGAGCATGGCGGAGGAAATGGAACGAGAAATTCACAACGCCCACCATGAGGCAAGGGTGACACTTTCAGGCAAGGGTGCTGATCGTAACCTTGTCCCTTATCTACTCGCAGCCGACATTGCACAGGCGTTTGAGATCGCTGGATTGAAGTTTAGCATACATCAGGACAAAACATTGTCAGGTAAGGTTGTGCGTCATTGTCTTAATATTATTGGTGAATACTCTACCGACATAAGAGATTATTTGCGTGAAGGGCTGACAATGCACAAAAGACGAAGTAGACAAATCAACAGGGGGATGATTGCCCTGAAATAATCTGAATCTTTCCCCCGCTACAACGACAACATAATCCATTATTCTCTCAATCACAACATCACTTGGCCAAGGTGACAACTAAACTGTGATTGGAGAACACCATGTCATTCCTTACCGTTAAACAAACCTCCCAGAAATATTCTGCTTTTTCCGAGAACTCACTCCGTTGGATCATCTTCAATTCAAAGATCAATGGCGCAACTGCATTTATCCGCAAGGTTGGCCGTAAAGTGTTGATTGATGATGACGGCTTTGTTGACTGGATTGACTCCCACAAGGAGGCTTAACCATGCAAACCAGTATTCAGTTTTTCACAATCGAAGGAATCAATCTGGCTACCTACCTTGTTTATCTGGGGTATCAGCTAAACATCCTACCGCCGACAACCGGCACACGCGCTCAATTTGAATTTTTAATGTCACCTGAATTGATGAAGGCGGTTGTCGGCTACGAACACGGCGACCACGGGGCAAAGGCGCTGCTTGACATTCGGGGAGGGCTGTACAAAGAAGCGAGTGCAGTTGTACGCCGGGGCGGTGGGATATGAGAACACTTTACGAAGCAGCACAAGCGGCTTGTCAACAGATCGGCGTTATCTACCAGCATACACCGATAGACGGAGCTTTTCAGACTCTTGATGTTGAAGGCAAGGCCACCCGCAACGGAGCCGGGAGAATCCGGCTTTACCCTGACGGAGAAGGCGGGCAAGTATGGAATCACGTTACTACAGAAACCCTGCAATTTTGGGTAAAGGACTACAAGACATATTCACCCGCCGAACAGGAAGAACGCCGGAAGCGGGCGCAAGCAGAGAGAGAAAAAACAGAAGTATTGGTTGCCAAAGAACGAGCGGCGTCGGCAAAGGTTCCCTTGAGCGTATGGCAGAAATCACAACCGCCGTATGATAATCAGTATCTGTTACGCAAACAGGTTGAACCGACCGACACTATCAGAGAAATGGCGCTTGATGCACTTGTTAAAATGATTGGGTATCACCCGGCGGCAAAAGGCAAATCATTCACCGGCGAACGTGTCCTGATTATTCCGGTTTCCGCCGGAAATGGATTGACCACCATTGAGATGATAGACGAAACCGGGTTGAAGGCTGGATTAAGCGGCGGGCAAAAGAATGGCGCTTATTGGTCAACGGATAAATTGCCGGAAGACGGCGAAGTCACGCTATTGATCGGAGAAGGCGTGGCAACGATATTGACCGGCAAACAGGCAACTGGAAAGGTCGGTATCGCGGCGCTTTCCTGTAACAACATCAAAGCGGTTGCCTTGCTCTTTCGGGAGCGCTACCCGCAAGCGGTTATTGTAATTATTTCCGATGTTGGCAACGGCGAACAGGCAGCACTTGAAGCGGCGCGGGCGGTTGATGGATGGCTTGTCAAACCGACCTTCCAAGAAGGCAGCACCGGCACCGACATAAACGATTTGATGATTGAATCAGGATTACAGGCCGTCAAGGACTGCATACAGGCGGCGCGAGAGGTTGATCCTTTAGAAGAACCTTCACCGGATGCTGACGCAACTACAGACGAATGGCCGGAACCGCTGTTATTCGGCGAAATTGACACGCCAGAGATCACATCCGACAATCTGCCCGAACCGCTGGCAAGTTTCTGCAAGGCCGTATCTGAAAGCACACAGACCCCGCCAGGCATGGCCGTTATGATGGCGCTTGCCACCGTGTCAACTTGTCTACAGAAGCGCTTTGAAGTATGCCCGTTTAATGACGGCTATACGGAGCCGGTTAATATTATGCCGATTGTAGGAGCGGAACCAGCGACCCGTAAGAGCGCCATTGTCAAGACACTGACCGAACCGCTTTCTATATGGGAAACGGAACAGGCCGATCAGTTGAAAGATGCAATATTACAGACCCGCCACGCCCGCGACATGGCGATAAAAACCATTGAATCCATAAAATCCACCGCAAGCAAACCAGGCGCCACCGATGCAGACCGCCGGGAAGCGCTAACAGAAATCAAGCGCCTTGAAGATGCTATGCCGCCGGAAGTCATACCACCGAGGTTATGGACTGATGACGTTACCCTGGAGCGACTGCAAAACATGATGGCAGATCAAGGGGAGCGTATGGCGGTCATAAGCGCCGAAGGTGGTTTTTTTGAAGTGGCAGCGGGCTTGTATTCCGGCGGAAAAAGCAACGTCAATATTGTTCTGCAAGGTCATGCAGGGGAGCCGGTACGGGTTGAACGTCAAGGGCGCTCTGTGATGATGCTGAAACCGGCGCTGACATTCGGTTTAATGGTGCAACCGTCTATTATTGCCGACCTTGCATCCGGTAATAAGGCACGTTTCAGGGGTAACGGTATGCTGGCACGTCTCCTCTACTGCTTACCTAAAAGTACCGTTGGCACCCGTGACGTTACTAAACGGCGACCAGTCTCCAAAGAGATCAGCGCAAAACATCATGGACTTATATACCGATTGCTGGCCATACCACCGCTCTCTGATGAATCAGGCAGGGAGCGTCCCCGTATCTTGACCCTTGCACCTGATGCACTCAGTGCATGGTTGACATTCAGCCAATATATTGAATCGAAACAGGGGCTATATGGGGAGTTCCACTGCATACAGGACTGGACTGGCAAACTTCCCGGCGCTGCATTACGAATCGCCGGATTATGCCATGTGATCGAACACGGCGAATCTTCCACCGTTATCAGCAGACATATAATCGAAAAGGTTCTTGATTTGGCGGAGTTATTGATAGTCCATGCAAAAGCCGCTTTTGACATGATGGGAACAGACCCCGCTATTCCTGATGCAAAGTTTCTTCTCCAATGGATAATCAAGAACGGCACAGACAGTTTCCGCCGTGGCGACCTCCACAAAGCCGTCCACGGCAAGTTCCAAAGGGTTGACCGGCTTATATCGGCGTTACGGGTATTGACCGAGAGACATATAATCTCTGAACCATTCAATAAACCTACCGGACGGCGGCCAGAGATAACCTACATGGTGAACCCCGCTGTCTTGAAAGGGGGTAACTGATATGGGCTGGCGTGATTTTCAGGAAACTCCACAACGGGAATTTATGGAATTAATGGAATCAATCAAACTTGACTCTCCATTAATTCCATTAATTCCATTAATTCCACATAGCACCATATCTGAAAACGGGAGTGTTTCGGCACTCCCAACTTTAAACAAACAAACCTCTCCGGAGAAATGTATATGTCTGCCGAAGCACCACAAACCAGACACGATCTCCGCATTCTGCCCAAAGTACGTTGGTCATTGTTCCGTCAAAATCGGAGACAACTATCCTGCTGAATGTATCGCTATTGATTGCGAGTATCACGGACTGCCAGGCGTGCCAATGAAGCGAGGCGTTTACAAACTGGCTGATTATTGCCATGAACCTGCCGACAAGACGACACAGCACACAGTATGTCCTTGCTGTAGTGGAATCGACTTCTGGCAATCTACGGTACAGGAGAATCATTCAGTATGCCGCCGCTGCCATCCACCATCACCGAGGGCAGAAAGGATTCATCATTATACATAAAATCTGAGCGTGATGGAGACTGCTGGAGCGATTGCCTTGTGCTTCCCCTGAATAAGCCTCGTTAAGTGGCTCCAGCACTCTATTACAAATCAGAAACAACATTTCCTGACACCCGGCATACAGTAGCGAGGGGTTTATGCCAGACGTGCCGAACTCCCGGAGCAGTTCAGGCCTATTGGGCGGGATCGGCTGGAGGCTTATACAAAGGAGCTGATTCGGGGTAGCGATTTTAGGCTCTCCCGCCTTCTTTCGGAACTGTATGTAGCACAGTGATTAGCACACTGTGCATTTCCAAACTTGCTAGTTCAATCGTGCCTACTTTACCGAAACCAGTGTTGTCCCTGCCATAGTTGTAGTAGCAACTTCAAGCTTTCCATCTGCTGTCTTACGGATAAAGACGTTGCTGAACCCGTCAACCGCCGTGAACCCTTCTTCTGCAGTCAGTGCAACATCTCCCTTTGCCACAGTTACTTCTCCGTTCAATTTTGCAATTTCTATCACCTTCGTTTCCATAGTTGTAGTGGCAACCTCAAGATGCCCGTCTGCCGCCTTGTGGATAAAGTACCGCTTTCGCAAGTGGTCGTAGACTTTTGGGGTTCCGTCTGCTTCGTAGACGACTCTTGGCGCTTCCTCTTGGCTTCTTCCCTCGCTATCGACGCTGACGTCCCGTCCCAGTTGTCTGCCATCCATTGCGCTGACTGATATAGATTGTTCTCCGCGTCCGACATGGTTGTGCTTGATTTCGTATTCATATGCGCCTCCCCATCATGTAAATTTACAGTGCCTTGGGTCTTTCAAATAAAACCCCGAAAGGCAGAACTCACTGTATGAATCGACAATATCGGAGAGAGGAAGCTGGTTCAAAAACTTCCCCTATATGAGATTCGTTGGAGGCTATTCTTCTGTTATTGCAAAGGGGGGAGATGCTTTGAAAGGAGCGCTATCGTAGGGAATGTGGCCAAGAAGATGAGTGATGATCACTCGCCTGGCGTAATTAGAGAGGGTTATTTTCTGCTTCAATGCCAAGTGTTCAAGGTCGGCTTTCATTTTAGCAGGAACCCAAATTTTAACGCTTGTGGTACTCTTTGCGGCTTCGGCTTTGGACACTTTGCTTTTCTTTGGAGCCTTCAGGGTTGTTTCCACTTGAGGAGTGATGTCAGGAACGATGCCGGTGTCAATATGGCTGTTCAGTGCTGTGGGGTGCTTGGTCTGCAAGAGTCCCAGAAAATCGACGCGCCCGTAAATATGGATGAACAACACCTGACGCAGGAAGTCGGAAATAGAGGTGTCAATGTAGGTGCAGACCTCATCCAGTCGATCTCTGATGATAGGAGGCAGCCAGAGCTTGATTGCCGTGTCACGGTCGCTGTACGCATTGTACGGCCTCCCAGATAGGTTAATCTGTAGCAGTGGCTTACCTTCGGCAATTTTGCGTTCGTCTTTTTTACGAAAGAAAAAGTCCATGTGCCTCCTTTGTGCCACTGAAAAATGTCTATTGAAATGGCAGACAATATAGCACAAATCTCGGAAAGAACAAAGGGGGCCAGGGTTTTTGGAAAAAACCGGATTCGTGAAATTGGGCTGTCGATGAGGTATACCTCCTCGCTTATCAGGGAAGTGGGAGGTGCAAAAGGGGACTATACCAGACCCGGTGGGCGGGGGGTGCAAAGGAATTTATGGCTGTTATATCATGTGGTTACAATTTGTGGCCCACTTGCCAAACTGTTCTTGTTAGGCTATCAATAGTCATCAATCTAAGATGAGGAGGTAGCTGCTATGACGAAAACAAAAACAGGTAATAACGAGGCAATGGGAGTACCACGCAAACTTATGCAAACTCTGAACATGAGGCTGCATGAGGAGGGGTGGCGGAATGTAAGTGCATTTAGAAAGGGAACTGGGCTGCCATTTACCCTGGAGACGGTCAGGAGGGCGTTCTATGACTGTGACTACAAGAATCTGGAGACCATCACGCTTGCAATTATTATGAAACATCTGAACTACTCGCCGAACGAGATCAAGACAATTTTGAAAAAACATCTGGGCCCCGAAGACCCAGTGTTGGAACTGATTGGCGACGCTCCAGTCAACAAATTGAGTACATCGGAAACCAAAATGCTGGCAGCGTATCGGGCCATAGTTTCAGAGCAGCCCGAACTATCAAATTCTCTGGCTGATCATCTGGACTTACTCGGAAGGATAGCCAACGTTGCGACGAAGCAGAATACAGATGCATTGAGGCGGTAATAAGCCGGGAAAGTGCAAGTGGATAAGCGGCTGGGCAAGTATTTCTGACTATGACAGCATCTGAGGAAGTGGGAGTCCCGTGGGACACTCATGGGACAATGCCGACAAGATTCAACAAGATATACAACACATCACAATCAAGATACAAGAGCGCAAAGCCTTAATTTATCGTTGTTCTTGATTGCTGTTTGTTGCGGATAAGTGGCTGGGATCGCTCTTCAAAACCGGTGGGGGGGATGAGAAATCTCCCCGGTGGGTTCGATTCCCATGTGCCTCCGCCATTACATATTTTATGCCGTCCGTTGCGGTATTTAAGTCACTAGAAATGGTGGCTTTTTTATTGTTTATAATGCAATACCGTCCAATATTATTTAATGCAATCCGTGTTTTTTAGGGGTAACGTACGGGGTAACAGTTTTTCAATCGTCTATTTAATTGCATTTTATGCTAAAAGTTACCCTTATTATTGTTTTTATATTTGGTTGGAAGTTACCCCTAAAACGCTTAAAGCCTTATAAATAGCCGCTTCACAGTGGAAGGAGTTACCCCTATATGGCACGAATAGTAAAAACACTGTCTGCAACTGAAATTGAAAAGGCAAAACCAGGTGTTACCCCAAAGAAACTGTTTGATGGTGGAGGGTTGTTTTTGATTGTTACCCCGACAGGCGGAAAGTGGTGGCGTTTTAAATTCACCTTTGACGGCAAGGAAAAAACTATCAGTTTTGGTGTATATCCTGACATATCGCTCGCCCAGGCCAGAGAAAAAAGGGAATCCTCCCGTAAACTGTTGGCAATCGGGGTTAATCCCTCAGAAGATCGCAAGACAGCCAAAGCAGCCAGAGTTGAATTGCTTGCAAACAGTTTTGAAACTATTGCCAGAGAGTGGCACAAAAAACAAGTTGAAAACAGCGAATGGACGGAGGAGCATTCTGAAACAATTATGACCCGCATGGAAAAAGATATGTTCCCACTGGTCGGAGCCAAGCCGATAACTGAAGTCACAGCCAAAGATATTCGTGGAATCCTTGACCGAGTAAAGGACAGGGGCGCAGTTGATACCGCCCGTCGATGCAGGACGATAGCAAGCCAGGTATTCGTTTATGCCATAGGAACAGACCGAGCCGAATATAATATTGCTACCAGTTTAAGTAAGCATCTACCAGCTATCAGTAAGACCAGAAAGCACATGGCCTCTATCACTGACCCGAAAGAACTCGCACCGCTACTCAGGGCTATTGATAATTCTCCGGGCAGCTTCGTTGCTAAGTCTGCTTTACAGTTACTGCCTATGCTATTCGCTCGACCGGGGGAACTGCGCCAGATGGAATGGGCAGAGATTGATTTTGAGACTGCTGAATGGAATATTCCGGCTGGCAAAATGAAAATTAAAATTGCTCATCTTGTCCCGCTATCAGTTCAAGCACTAGATATACTTACAGCTATTAAACCATTAACAGGTAACGGTAAATATGTTTTTCCTTCTACCCGTGGGCGCGACAGGTGTTTATCAGATAACACGATCAATGCAGCGTTCCGGAGGATGGATTTTGACGGCGATACTATCGTTGCACATGGTTTCAGGGCGACAGCCAGAACCATACTTGATGAAATACTAGGTTTCCGTGTTGACTTTATTGAGCATCAATTAGCTCACGCCGTCAAAGACCCTAACGGCAGAGCATACAACCGGCCGGCACACCTTGCCGAGCGGAAGAAGATGATGCAGACGTGGGCGAACTATCTGGACGGATTAAAAGCTGGCGCAAAGATATTGCCATTTAAAAAAGCGGCATAACAGAAATACTCCAAGTTGTAGCACCCACTTCGGCGGTTATCTGTAGTGGAAGTAAAAGGGGTTAAACATGGAAAAGTTAGTGTTTGAGCAGTTGTCCGGAATTAGGAATGTATTGTGTGAACAAACGCAAGTGGGGCTGTTGATTTCTGAGTTGTTGTTGAATTAAATTGATGGGTCGTACCCTCACGCTCTTATTTTGAAAGAAGCATTTATAAAACTGGATGCAATCGATGAGCAGTTTGAAAACATCCTGATAGACAACGATTCAAGGCGGTGGGAGATATGACGCTTCGCCAATTAATTGAATCGTTACAAGAACAAGCCGCCTCCTATGATCTGGATACAGAAGTGGCAGGAGAATATGAAATTAATGGCGTTACTGTTGAAGCAATTCATGGTTTCCCCCGCCTTTTAGTAACCTTTCTTTAACACATTAGCATTGATGCTGCCCGTCCTGGGTTGCGTCATTTCCCACAACACAACTTAGTTGCGTTTCAATCCAGCAGGGTCCTAATAGATATTTCTGCGCTTTTTTGCTCCTTTTTGTGGGAATAAGTTATGTACCAGCACTTTGCTTGACAACGTTTATTTTAGCATATACTGTCCGAAACATTAGCCAATCCAGAAAGGCCCTGAGAATGAATAAACTAACCGACAGCATGAACGTTGAAAATGTAATTAACTCTGCATTGGCGTATTCTTTAAAGGTGATGGAAAAAGGGCATTCTCCCTTTGAGAAAGCTATCAGAACGATGGAAGTGCCTGCCTGTGATGCTTTTTTAACGTTGGGCACGTTAGCACCGGTTACGTTTGTGCCGGGAACAAAAGTTCTTGAACCCAACCGCGAGATTGCAGATTCGTTCCCCAATTCTATTGCAGCA
>CAIMXI010000290.1 GCA_903845365.1 uncultured Geobacteraceae bacterium
AAAGTTCACGGCAAAGGGAAGCATCACCATTGCGGTAAACCTCCTTGAACAGGACGATGAAACGGTGCTCGTTCAGATAACGGTACGAGACACCGGTATAGGCATCTCTCAAGCGGCACTTGAAGAGATCTTCCTGCCGTTTGTCCAGGAAGATGGCTCAATAACGCGTAGTTACGGAGGGACAGGCCTCGGTCTGACTATCAGTCGTCGTCTGGCAGAAATATTGGGTGGAACTATTACGGTCGAAAGCACACAAAAATCAGGCAGTTGTTTCACTGTGGTCTTGCCGTTCTCCAAAGCCTTTGAGTGTAACATTGTCCCGGAGGTTTCCAATAATACCGCCGCCAGTATGGATGGAGCGTCGCTCAGAATTCTGCTTGTCGAAGATAACCAGGTCAATATCAACTTCGCTGCAGCACTTTTCCAGAAGTTGGGGCATGACTTAATTGTGGCAACGGAAGGCAGGGGTTGTCTCACAGCTCTGGAGCAAGGAGCTTTCGATCTGGTGTTAATGGATATTCACATGCCGGGAATGAGCGGCGAAGAGGCTCTCTGCGAAATCCGCAGAAAAGAGCTTGGAACGCCATTCCACCAAACGGTAATTGCTTTGACAGCCTACTCCCAGCGGGGTGAGCAAAAACATTTTCTGGATTTAGGTTTTGATGGGTGTGTATCAAAACCGATTGATATAAAAGAGCTTGTGCGGGAGATGAAACGGGCTATCAGCGTGTATGAGGCGAAGGAGTAACACCGTGGCTAAACGCTTTAGAATACTTGTTGTGGATGACGAATCGGTAAATATCAAGGTTATTACGGATGCACTCTCGGAAGAATATGACATCATCTCTGCGCTGAACGGATTCGATGCCATCACTTTGCTGAGGGAGCATGCACCGGATCTGATCCTTCTGGATGTCTTGATGCCGGAGATAAGCGGCTTCGATGTCTGCACCATGATCAAATCAGAGGAGGCGTTTGCCGATATTCCCGTTATATTTCTGACCGCCTTTGATACCGAAGAAGGTGAGCTGCGGGGACTGGTACTTGGGGGAATTGATTATCTTACCAAGCCGATAAATTATGATCTGCTCAGGCAGCGGATTCGCAATCATGTCGCATTGAAAGCCAAGAATGATCTCATGAAGTTACAGGTGGATCAGTTGGCACGGCAGAAGGAAGAACTTGCTCAGATGGTTGCGGAGCAGAAACAGTTGAACAAACTGCTGCTTGAGAGTGACGCCACCCTGAAAGAGCGTATGAAGGAACTGAATTGCCTATACTCCGTTTCCAGCATAGCGGAGTCGCCTGACCTCTCGCTTGAAGAGATATGTAAGATGACTGTTACGGTCATACCCCCTGCCTGGCAGTTCCCGGATATTGCTGAGGCGCGCATTGAATTTGAAGAGCACTCTTGCCAGACAGAGCGTTTCCGGGAAACACCCTGGATGTTGGTCAGTGACATTTCGGTACACGGCACATCGATTGGACATTTGAAGGTTTGTTATCTTGAGGAACGGCAGGCCAGCGATGAAGGGCCATTCCTGATACAGGAACGCCACCTGCTCAATGCCATTGCCGAGAAACTTGGACAAAAAAACGAGCGATATCTTGATGAAAAGGTGCGGAAGGTCATTACAGATTCAGTCAATGAAGCCATTATTATGATGAATCCGCAGGGTGCAATCTCCTTTTGGAACCCTGCGGCATCAAGATTATGGGGGTATCTTCCTGATGAAGTTTTGGGGAAGAATTTACACAATCTGCTAGTACTCGAGCGTTATCGAGACGCCTATAACTCGGCACACCCCGAGTTTCTGCGCACTGGCCACGGGAATGCCATTGGCAAGACGCGCGAATTATTTGCCTTGCACAAAGATGGCCGGGAGATTGCTGTTGAACTGTCGCTGGCTTCAGTCTTTCTGGATGGTGGATGGCACGCGGTGGGGATCGTCCGAGACATCACCGAAAAGAAAAGTGTCATGGCGCAGTTGATTCATTCGCAAAAGATGGAAACAATCGGGCAGTTGGCCGGCGGCCTGGCGCATGATCTAAACAATATTTTAAGCGTGGTAAATGGCTATACATCTCTGGCTCAGTATGAAATAGGCAAGGACCATAAGGTGTTCAACTATCTCGGTGAAATCACACGGGCATCATCTCGCGCCGCCTCGCTCACTCACAGTCTGCTGGCGTACAGCCGGAAACAGGAGATGATTCAGCAGCGGCAGAACCTGAA
>CAIMXI010000291.1 GCA_903845365.1 uncultured Geobacteraceae bacterium
AGGTTTTTGGCGTTCAACAGATCACGGTGTGCCTACGGCGTAGATCCAAACGACGCGGATATCATTAAGGAGCCTCAAATCACACTGTGGGCATACGGGATCTTACCTTTGATTATTGTTGTGCGTCGCATCTGTTGATTTGCCATTCTTGTTGACGGAAAGGGTACGACTCGCTATAATGGCACCCAAAGTGTGTTTTGCCGTACCAAGATAGTGCCCTGTCAGGTGGAGCTGACAGGGTATTGTCATTTTGTTATTAACGGTAACGGGGGCCCCCGAGATTTATATAACTGTATTGTCATAGTTGAACCTGCCTTAACTTGTTTTGAAATGCGTGTTTGAACCCATTTCATTTTTTGGACTCACAAGATGTAGGATAAATTCGGTGACCGAAGTTTTGAATGGACTTCGGTCACCGAAGATATTAATCCGCGATAAATTTGTTGTTGATGACCTGAACAAGATCAGTGAGTGACTTCCGGATTGCCCCATGCTTACTGGCACTAAGAGGAGCAAGGTCAAACTTGGTAATCTTAGTGTTGAGGGACTTAATCAGCTTAAGAATCGCTTCAGAACCATCTGTAACCTTACCCGCCCGTTTTTTTCTGCTTTTCAGGGCCTCGAACATCTCGACCATATCACCAGAAGATTTTTTATCTTTACCCACAACAATAGGGAGCAGTTCAGCCCTTGAGTAGGATTTATCGCCCCTGATTTCGTCCTTGACAGAAAGTGGTAACGAGTTGAGTGCGATGATTTCACTGATGGTTGCTGGCGCGCGGTTAACAATCCGACCAAGCTCAACCTGCTTGTAGCCAAAATTATTAATCAGCTTTTCCAGGGCTTCCGCCTCTTCAATTGGAGAAAAATCAGACCGCTGCATGTTATCGATGATTGCGATTTCAGCAGTGCGGCCTGATTTGAAGACAACCGGCACCTTTGCTTGACCGGCTGCCTTTGCAGCACGGAAACGTCTCTCTCCTGCAATAATAAAAACCAAACCCGCCTCATCCTGACGACAGGATAACGCGTTAAAAATCCCATGTGTCGTTACCGAATAAGTGAGATTTTCCATTTCGTCTGGATCAAAACCTTTGCGAGGCTGATCAGGATCAGGGTTGATAACATTGATGTCCAGCTGGTAAAGCTTATTTAATTCGTATTTCTCGGCAGTAACAGCAGCTAAAGCTGGTTCAGTTACAGTTGAAACTGTAACTGTCTCAGATTTGGGTGTATCAGTCCGCGTTGGCCGGATACATACCTCCAGATGAGACCTGTTAAAGTTGTGACCAAGGGACTTGCTTTGATTTTTTAAAACACTGTTTTCCATGTGATGCTCTCCTTTTGTTTAGGTTAGTTGATAGTGATGCTAAGTTTTTCTTCCAAATTGCTACTAATTGTCTGTTATCCGTCTAGCACAGACGTTGCTTCAGCTCTGGCTATCCATGTTGGTGCCGCTGTTACGTGATGGTTGAGCGATTTTCCGTGTGATTACACCTCCTCTCTCGATGCCAGCCATATTTTAATTGCACCCCTGGAAAATCCCACCAGTTAGTTGCTGCCTGCTCAGGTTGATATCCTGAACGTAACGGCTCATTTCAAACTCCCGCGTCGATGAAGACGGTTTAACAGTCCGGTAATGTGAGCTGCAGCTTCGATGAAAGAGCGGCATGGTACTGGCCTGTTAAGCAAAAACGCTCGCCGCGCCTCTAATAGATCGTTAGAAGCTTCAAATAGAATGGAGATAGAGCCATTGTCATTTGGGCAGGGAATAGCTGAGAATCCCCAAGCTGCTAGAGTGGTAGCTTCGCCGAGATCCTTAATCAAAATTCTGGTTGGTGATATCATCACAATGATCCTCCTAAGTATTACGATTCGAAGGCACTTCATTAAGAGAGCCCTTCAATAT
>CAIMXI010000292.1 GCA_903845365.1 uncultured Geobacteraceae bacterium
AAAAGGAGAATTAAAATGAGCACTGCATTAGCAAAAATAGACTTCGACAAAGAGCAGATGGCAGTTATCGAATCCCAGTTTTTCCCATCAGGAGCAAGTAAAGCTGAACAGGCATACTGCTTTTCAGTAGCGAGGGAGTTGTGCTTGAACCCGATTACCAAAGAAATCTTCTTCGTTAATCGTAGGCAGAAAATCGGTGACAAGTGGTTTAACAAAGTTGAGCCGATGGTAGGCAGGGACGGATTCCTGTCAATTGCTCACCGCACCAACCAGTTTGCCGGGATCGAGACAACGGCTTGTATTCGTGAAGTCCCACAATTGGAAAATGGACAGTGGCAACTCAAGCACCAACTCGTAGCCGAGTGTTCCGTCTGGCGCAAAGACTGCGATAAACCATTCACTGCTCAGGTGGCCTACAATGAGTATTGCCAGAAAACCGCTGAAGGCCATCCGATCAAGTTCTGGCTTGAGAAACCGGAAACCATGCTGAAGAAAGTTGCTGAATCTCAGGCTCTGCGTAAAGCGTTCAACATCCATGGTGTTTATTGTCCAGAGGAAGTGGGTGCAGGTTTTGAAATGGCAAGTGGCGAAATTGCAAGTACCGCAATTGAAGCGGACTACACCAGAATTGAGCATCAGCAGCAGGATAAATCTCATCTTTCCATCGTGAAGCCGCCACCAGTTAAGCGACCTAACCCTTCAATAGCACCAGCGGCACCACCAATAGCACCACCAACTACACCACCGCCGGCATTACCTCAGTCATTACCTCAGTCAACACCGCCAGTGGTTCCAGCTCCGAATCCGAACCCAAGTCCAGACTTTGATGATGAAGATGGATGGCCTGATCCACCAGTACCGTCAAAGCTCTCCCAGGTAGTGGATGATGTGGCTCTGCAGGTTATGGATCTGCTGGATAGCAAGCATATTCCTTACGACATTCTGATCGACGGCATAGACGGTATCATCAGCGCCAACAGTTACGATCAAAAAGAGCTGCTGAAATCTTCTGGATTCCGTTGGTCACGTGATACGAAACGTTGGGTCTACTCCTTCACAAACGAACCATTTTAACCGTAAATGCTTGACAACCACTCGACTTAAAACACTTCAAGAATGAAGAAAGGAATCTATTATGAATCTCACACCGTTTTTCGAGACAGCAGTATTGGCATTAAACCGCAATAAAAGTGCAGAACTCGGTAACCGTACCCAATACATCGGTTCAAGTGATGTTTCAAGTTGCGCCCGGAAAGTTTATCTGCAGAGGAAAAATCCGACAACTCCGTCTGTTAGCACCCTGCTCAAATTCTCAAGGGGACATATTGCCGAGACATTGATCGAAAATATCTTTGAAGCAGGCGGCGTTAAACATCTCTTTGATACCCAGGTTGAACTGCGCCACCCCTTGTATCCACTCAAAGCTCACGTTGATTTTCTGTTTTACGCTGATTTTGATGGCACACCGGAACTGCATGTTATCGAGGTAAAATCAGTCTCAGGTATTCCGGAGGAACCATATCCACAGTGGGAAGACCAATTGGCGTTCCAGCTTGGTTTACTGCAGTTCAAATATCCAGACCAAAAAATAGGCGGCTCCATACTCGCCATTGACTTGAATGCCGGCCAAGTCCATCAATTCAACGGTTATCAGCATAATGACTCAAACTTCAACTACCTCTACTGCCGTGCTCTCTACCTTCTGGACTGTCTGGAAGAAAAAGAGCAGGCACGTCCTACAGTTACTCATCTCTGCTCTTACTGCTCGTACCGCACAGATTGCCCCGCCATGACACTTCCGAAGGTGGATTTACCTCCGGAAATTGAGGCGCTTGCCAACAAGTATGCGCAACTAAACGTAACCAAAAGCAAAGCTGAAAAAGAGATGAAAAGTATCAGGCAGGAGCTGGTGGAGTTTACCGGACCGGTTTTCAAAGGGAGATCGAATACTGTTGATCTACTTGTTTCTTATGTTGAACCCACGATGATTGTTGATGGTTCGATTGTTAAAAAAGAGTACCCGGATATTTACCCAGGAGTGTTGAAGGAGCGAGCCGGATATACAAAACTGGAATGTAAATCGGTCAAAACAGCCACCGCTTAATTTCTAAACACCACTAAATCACCACTAAATCACTACTAAATCACAACTAAATCACAACTAAATCAAAAAGCGCCCTTGTTCCATCAAAAAGTTCAAGGGCGTTTCCTATGGGAGGAGTTATGTCAAATTTCGGATCACATTTCGGATCAAGTTTTGTCGGATTGGATGCCAAACCACGCAGGAGAGTTAGACATAGAAACCGTTTTCGACCAACCAGTTTCCGGCCAATTCATACCAGTTGGCTTTACCCGGCGGCGTTAATTGTCCTCGTAACCATGATTATCTTTGTAATTGCTGGAGTACGCTAAGCTAAACTAAGGAGGCAGTATGGGAAGTATGAAAGAATTATTTCAGGAGTATGGATTGGATATTACCACAACCAAAACCTTACGTATGCGGGTAATAAAACCGGTCTACAGCAGGGAAGTGGTCAGGGAGAATATGCCGGACTATATTGATACGAAGCGTTTTAACTCACCACTCCAGGTATTCGAGATGTTCAAAGACCTGAT
>CAIMXI010000293.1 GCA_903845365.1 uncultured Geobacteraceae bacterium
ACAGAATCAGCAACCTCCTTGATATGATTATCGAGAATATTCCGGATATGATTTTCTTGAAAGATACCAAAGAGCTCCGTTTTATTCGCCTAAACAAAGCGGGGGAGAATCTGCTCGGCTATTCCAGGGAAGAGCTGCTGGGTAAAAACGACTACGATTTTTTCCCTAAGGAGCAGGCCGACTTCTTCACGGAAAAAGACCGTACGGTGCTGCGATTGCGGGAAATTCTGGATATTCCGGAAGAGGAGCTGCTGACTCTCCACAAGGGGACGCGTACCCTTCACACCAAGAAAGTGCCGCTTTTTGACTCCACCGGGGAGCCGGAGTTCCTGCTCGGCATCTCTGAAGATGTCACCGAACTCAAACAGATAGAGAAAGAAAAGCTTCAGGCGTTGCAAGGTGCCAAAGAGAGCGCCGAGGCCGCCAGTCGTGCCAAGTCGGAGTTTCTGGCCAACATGTCGCACGAGATCCGTACCCCGATGAATGCCATTACCGGTATGGCCTATCTGGTCATGCAGACGGACCTTAATCCGCAACAGCAGGAGTATGTTTCCAGGCTTCGTGGCGCTGCTAATTCGTTGCTTGGCATACTAAACGATATCCTCGATTTTTCAAAAATCGAAGCGGGCAAGATGGAGCTTGAAGCGGTAAACTTCAACTTGAACGATATATTAAACTCAGTAAGAGATCTTGTAACAGTCAAAGCAGAAGACAAAAAACTGGAATTATTATTCTCCAAGTCCTCGGATACTCCTGTTTTTTTGATTGGAGACCCGCTCCGGCTTGGACAGATCCTCAATAACCTGGTTGGAAACGCCATTAAATTTACCGAAAAAGGACAAATTGTCATTACTGTTTCACCGGCTCTGCAGATATCAAAACCTGACCATATCGCCTTGACGTTTTCGGTTGCCGATAGTGGAATCGGTATGGAAAAGGAGCAGCTTGAGCGTATATTCACACCATTTGCCCAGGCGGACAGTTCAATCAGTCGCAACTACGGCGGCACCGGTCTTGGACTCTCCATCGTCAGTCGCCTTCTTGAGCTAAAGGGGAGCAGACTTGAGGTTGTAAGCGAACCAGGTCAGGGAAGCACCTTCTCATTTACCGCTGAGTTCGCCTGCTCCAATGTCCAGGCTCAGCAAACCTCGGACAGTACGGAAGATCTTGATGGGGTGGCAATGGACAACAGGAAGCAGCTCTGCAATGTCAAAGTTTTGCTTGTTGAAGACAATAAGGTGAATCAGATAGTTGCCAAGGAGATGCTGCGTAAGTTCGGCGTAAATGTGATTACGGCAAACAATGGCCGGGAGGCGGTTGAAAAAGTCAGCTCAGGAGAAATGTTCGATCTGGTTTTAATGGATATCCAGATGCCGGTAATGAATGGCTTTGAGGCGACAGCCGCCATACGCAAGGTGAAGGGGGAACTCGAACTCCCCATTATCGCCATGACAGCCTTTGCATTTAGCGATGAACGTGATAAATGTCTTTCCGCAGGTATGAATGACCACGTCGCCAAGCCGGTTGAGCCGGATCGTTTATATTCTGTACTGATCCGGTGGATTTCGCCGGAGAAAACGGTTAGCGCGCCGGTCGTCAATAAAGTGTCCGTAGGAACATTTCCTGACTCTCTGCCAGGAATTGATGTTGCCTCTGCTCTGGCAAGAGTAAATGGCAACAGCAGTCTGTTAAGAAGAATACTTGCCGAATTCAGAGATATTAACAGGTCAACAATTGCTGACATCAGGGATGCCAGGATAGCGCGCGACCGCGATCATCTGCTGCTGATAACACATACCCTGAAAGGACTTGCAGGCACCATCGGAGCTACGTCACTCGCCACAACAGCCGCTAAATGCGAGGCTCTTGTCAATCTTGACGATGAAGAAGCGCTTAAGGAAACAGTTGACACCATGGAAAAACAGTTGCAAGAAGTGTTTGCAGCAATCGTATTATTGGAAGGGTCTGAAGCTCCGCATACAGTAACCGCTGACTCCGGAGAGGCAGGATCTATTGACCTGGATGCCCTTGCCGGTGACCTGCGTGAACTGTATGCACAACTCGGCCTGAACAGGGTTTCTGCGCTAAAGCTGTTTCGGCAATTAAAGGAGCAGCTACCCGATACAAAGGAGCGCGCTTCTCTGGAGAAGCAGATCGACAGGTTTGATTTCAGCGGAGCACAGAAAATAGTTGCGAGCCTGGCCGAGACAATGGGAATTGAACTTTAAGCAAAGGGGAATTAGCATGAGTGAACGGAAACAGGTAATCCTGATTGTTGATGATACTCCGATAAACCTGCAGATTCTTATTGAGGTTCTGGGAGAAGAGTATGAGATTGTGTTCGCCACAAACGGCAAGGACGCGCTGGCAATGGCAGAAATCAACCAGCCGGATCTGGTTCTTCTTGATATCCAGATGCCTGGAATGAACGGGTATGAAGTCTGCAAGGCGCTAAAATCAATACCGCATCAGGAAGGGGTGTCGATCATATTCCTGACAGCCATGTCGCAGCCGGAGGATGAAATCGCCGGACTCAAACTGGGAGCGGTTGATTATATAACCAAGCCGTTTCATCCCGACATTGTCAGGTTGCGGGTACGTAATCAGCTTGAGTTGAAACGGCTCCGGGATATACAGACCCGCTTTGCCATGCTTGACGGACTTACAGGCATAGCCAACCGGCGTGCCCTGGATGAACATTTAGGGCGTGAATGGTTCCGCAGCCTGCGCAGTCAGGCAGCCCTGTCACTGATCATGTTGGATGTTGATTTTTTCAAGTTATATAATGACACATATGGGCATCTGGCGGGGGATGACTGCCTGAAACGGGTCACAGCGGCTCTGCTCTCGTCCTTGAGAGCCTCTGATTTTGCCGCCAGGTACGGCGGTGAAGAGTTTGTTACTTTACTTTACGAATCAGATAAAGAGGGGGCACTTGTTACGGCTGAGCGGATACGTGCAAAGGTTGAGTCGCTACAAATACCTCATCAATCGTCCCAGATTTCGCCATACGTCACGGTGAGCCTGGGAATGGCGACTTTTGTCCCTTCGGATGGTTCAGCGCCGGATCACCTCATCAATATGGCCGATCAAATGTTGTACCGCGCCAAGAACAATGGGCGCAACAGGGTTGAATATATGTAGCAGGTTCAAAACCGCTGGCGTCGGCACCCCTGCCAAGTTCCACGTTTTGTCAATTCATTGACAATTGCGTACCACATCTGATTGTTCTTCAGTCCCCACTTCGGTGCAACGCAGATATCTAGAGGAGCCGAGCCATAAAGCCGCTGAATAGAGATATGCGGCGGCAACAACTCGAGAAAATCGGCAATCGTAGTTATATACTGCTCCAAGGTTAACGGCATAAACTCACCTCGAAGATACAACTCTGCCAGCTCTGTACCGGCAACGGCATGGAGCTGGTGCAGTTTCAGCGAATCTATCGGCAAATCTGCTATCAGGCTGGCCGTCTTGAGGAACTCTGCGGCACTCTCCCCCGAAAAGCCATGAATCAGATGTGTACAAATGTCAAAATTCCGACCAAACGCCCGGTTCACCGCAGTAACAAAATCCTCCAGAGTGTGGCCACGGTTGATACTCGTCAAAATACCGTCATCCATCGACTGCAAACCGAGTTCAAGGCAGACATACTTTGTTCGGGCGATCTCCGTCAACAGCTCTAAAGCTTCATCACTCAGCGAATCAGGCCGCGTGCCGACTGAAATGCCGATGACATCGGGGTGAGCAAGGGCGCGGTGATACAACTCTGCCAGCAATTCCGCTGAACCGTAGGTGTTGGTGTACTTCTGGAAATAGATGATGAATTTATCAGAGCCGAGGCGGATACGGTGATAGGCCATGCCTGCAGCCATCTGCTCTTCCAGCGGCACGATCGCCTGGGTGCCTTTCGGGGAAAACGAGACGTTATTGCAGTAGATGCAGCCACCGACCCCCTTGCTGCCGTCGCGATTCGGGCAGGTAAAACCGGCATCGACATTGACCTTGCTGACACGAACGCCGAAGCGGCGGCGCAGATAGTTGCCGTAGGAGTTTATATGAAGGTGCGGATGGATTCGAGGATCAGGAGTGTCAGACATTATCTGCCATCTTTTTCAGCAGGGAGGCGGTTGCAGCACGCGGGTCAGCCGCTGCCATTATGGCGGATATGACGGCAATACCCCGTACCTTGGCTCGATGCAGCTCCGCTATCCGTGCCTCTGAAATTCCGCCTAGTGCGATGATCGGTATTGTCAGAGCCGAAGTCGCTTCTGCCAATTTTTTGACGCCGCACGGTCTGCCGTACTCTGCTTTGGAAGGGGTGAAATAGACAGGACCGAAGGTAACGAAATCGGCTCCGGCACTCTGGGCATGAAGAGCTTCGTCGATGGCGTGGGCGGAGTAGCCGATAATTTTATCATTCCCCATCAAGCGCCGGACAACGGCTATCGGCAGGCTGTTGACACCGATATGGACGCCATCGGCTCCCACAGCCAGGGCGATGTCAAGGCGATCGTTGATAATAAGTCTGGCGGCAAATTGGGAGGTGAGCAGTCTTAGTTCAGCGGCAAGAGAATACAGCTCGGCAGTGGAGAGATCTTTTTCGCGCAGTTGGACGGCTCTGACGCCACCCTCAAGAGCCAGGTGCACCACATCCAGCAACGATCTGCCGCCGGTCTGCTGCCGATCAGTAATCAGATACAGGCTGAAGTCAGTCGTCTGCATTTAAATACCGGATTTAACCGATCATGCCGTCCAGCGGGCTGGAGGCGTTGGCGTAGAGCTTGCGTGGTATCCGCCCGGCCTTGTACGATAATCTTCCTGCAATCACCGCCAGCTTCATCGCTTCCGCCATGGCGATCGGATCCTGTGCGCCGGCAATGGCAGTGTTCATAAGGACTCCGGCACAACCAAGCTCCATCGCGATTGCCGCGTCTGACGCTGAACCCACTCCGGCATCAACAATCACCGGTACGCTGACATTCTCGAGAATAATACGGATGTTGTACGGATTGCGAATGCCGAGGCCACTGCCGATCGGAGCGCCAAGCGGCATGACCGCCGCACAACCGATATCCTCCAGCTTTTTGCAGACAATTACATCGTCACTGCAGTAGGGAAGCACGGTGAACCCCTCTGCAACCAGGATTTTTGCGGCTTTAAGCAGCTCTTCATTATCAGGAAAGAGGGTTTTTTCGTCTCCCAGGACCTCCAACTTGACAAAATCGGACATACCGGCCTCTCTAGCCAGTCGGCAGGTGCGCACCGCATCATCAGCGGTGTAGCAACCGGCGGTGTTGGGGAGCAGTGTGTACTTTTTCAGGTCGATGTAATCGAGCAAAGACTCCTTGCTGCGGTCAAGATTTACCCGCCGCACAGCAACGGTAATGATCTGAGCCCCTGATATTTCCAGAGCCCGCGCGGTCTGCTCGAAGCTGGCATACTTACCGGTGCCGACCATCAGGCGTGAAGTGAACTCCCGCCCGCCAATAATCAAAGTGTCTGCATTTTGAGTCATAGCAGTTACCCTCCACCAACAAAATGAACTATTTCGATTTTATCGCCATCGCAAAGAGACTGTTTTTCATAATGAGCCTTCGGGATAATATCGGCATTCAGCTCCACCGCCACCCGCTCCCGACTGATGTCAAGCTGCTGCAGAAGTGACTCGATCGTTGCCCCTTCAGCCGTCTCTACAAATTCGCCGTTCAACAGAATTTTCACATCCACCTCCAGAAACAAAAAAACCGCAGAAGCGGCTTGTTGAGAACATCAGACGGTCGCGCTTCCCTACGCCGGCATTACCCGGATCAGGTACGAAGGGTCGCGGTCATACCGCTCTCAGTCGAAACTCCCCTAGCTTTTCGCCAAAGTAGATGATTGACGCCGATCTGTCAATTCAATGTTTTCAGTAAACTGAACTGCGCATATATTTATCATGCTTCGTGGCTGCTTGGGTTATGCCTGGGAGCACGGACATCTTGTCCGTTTTCAAGCGGGTGTATCGCTTGAAACAGTCTTTGAAGTCAAAAACTTGTTCGGGCATAAATCAGCCCGAACGCGGACTAAGGGATGTGGAAATTGTTAATATACCGTTTTTGTAGGGGCGAATTGCGTTCGCCCTGTTGGGATAACCGATAATATTTGGCTTCATTTCTGGTCCAAACAGGGCGTATGCCATAAAATAATAATTGGTATTTTTACAAATTCTCCATCCCTAAGATGTCCGCGCCACCAGAAAAAATGTGCCAAGCCGGTTTACTGCCTGATCATGAAATCTGCAATGAGAAAACTTGTAGATAACCGTATTATGAGGCTTCACTGTTTTTCATCTCGTGGCGCAGCGCGCCACAACTGCATTCCAACGTAGCGCGTGAACGAGAAAAATCGCCCTGAACTGTTATTGTCATAGGTGGAGGCATAACACCGTTGAGTTACCTGAAAACAGCTTGTCCTCGTAACTCCGTTCTGACACCGAGCATGCCTGTTGCTCAGACTCAAAAGTTGACTTTAAATGCGTCAATTGTTATCCTGCTTCCAACGCAAAGGACTGATGAGTATATGTATCGCTACGAGTGGCATAACCAGAAAGCCATAAACAACCTGAAAAAACATTCTATCAGCTTTGATGAAGCTTCTACTGTCTTTCGTGATCCGCTTGCCTTAATATTTGACGATCTGGATCACTCAGAAAATGATTCGCGAGAAATTATTATTGGACAATCTATTGCCGGACGATTGCTTTTGTGTATATTTGTTGAAAATGAGTCCGGTATCATACGAATAATTAGTGCACGACAGGCGACAAACAAGGAACGAGCAGATTATGAAGAAAACAACCGCCAATAAAAATCTTATCACTACTGCTGACGATATGAAACCTGAATATAATCTTGACTATCGTAAAGCGAAATCTAACCGTTTCTTCGGACAAACATCTGAAAATCGCTTAGTTGTTCTTCTTGACCCTGATATTTCTGAATTTTTTTCAACTCCAGACTCCGTAAACAAAGTGCTGCGCGCTCTTGTAAACAATATGCCATCAAAATCATTGAACGCTCCAAAATCATATAAAAAGAGAGCAGATGCTTAAAATCATCCCCCCCAGTTTCCCAATAGTCACTCGTTTATTCCCGTTATTTTGAGATCGTGAGATCGTTCCCACGCTCCAGCGTGGGAATGCAGCAAGTGACGCTCAAGCGTCACGTCAGGCAGAACCATCGAACATCGTTGTTTCATCATTCCCAGGGTCACCGGGGGAAGATGGGTCTGTTTGGATTGACCGGTGGTAGCCGTACGGGACGCTGGAGCGTCCGGGGCTGCATTCCCACGCTGGAGTGCGTGGGAACGATAAATTGGGTGAGGCGCTTGATGCAGTTGAGCGCGAAAACTGTTTTGACGAGTTGTACCGCTACATCGATATGAGTAACGAGCAGATATGTTTGCGTATGAGTGAGCGCGTGGGTGCGGATGTCTGGGAAAATTGGCAATCTGGAATCAAGGCGAATCTCGCGTTACCGGCTTTTGCTTATGTCTGGGAGGAAATAAAGGGTCGCAGTGAGAATGTTCGTGAGCTGCGGCAGCTTGAAGAGGTTGGTTTTGTTGGTGGTCCGAGGGAATGAATTTGTGGGTAGCAGCGTGACTGTACTCGATCCTGCTGAAGCCTTATTTGTAGTTTCTTCCAATGACTCGGTACGAGAGAGAGAGTTGATTCTGCGGAAAAATGCGGAGCATATACTGACCACGAAACATTCTGGAAGAATATTTGAAAGATTCTATATGTGAATGGTCTACGAAGAACAGTTTAGAAAACAACTCCAGTTGATCCTTGCGTTCATAGACAGAGACAATCCATACGCCGCAAAGGCTTTTCGGGATAATCTTAAAGTACGTTGCGAAAAAGTTCCGGAATTCCCCGACTTTTTTTCAATTCTAAACTAAATCTGTAGAAAGATATTCTATAGAGGTATATCATACCAACATGAGTCCTAAGGCGCGTCTTTTCAGGCACGAAAAATATACGGATAGTTTCGGCAATATGGCTGAAATCAAGATATGGATTGTTCCGGTTTCTGTGCATCACCCGGACGTTGTCAAATATTCGCTTGTGTATGTGGTTAATGGCACACGAGTGATTGGATTCGATAACGAACGTGGCAAGGGTGATCATTTTCATCTGAATCACCCTATGCGTTCAGTAGTGTTGGCAAACTGCTAAAGGATTTTCTTCTAGCGGTACATGAGTGGAAGGAGAAACAGTATGGCCATCAAGGCTAAAAATATTACTATCGGCATAAAAACTCTGGAAGAAGGTACACATGAAATTGCGGAGGCGTATGAATCCTACCAAGCGGGAGGCAGTGCGAAGCCTCACACCGGGGTATACTTTGAAAATCTTGATGCATTCAGAAAGATATTGACGGAAAAACGGCTTGAGCTTCTTCATGTCGTCAAACGAGAAAAGCCGGAGACTATTCATCAATTGGCGCGTCTTGTCGGCAGGGATGTGAAAAATGTCAGTGATGACTTGAAGCATCTTGCCGAACTTGGTCTGGTAACAATGGACAAACGTGCGGTTGCCAGCGACCAGGTAAACGCCCCGCGTGCTCCGCGCGTCATTTATGACAAGATTTGCCTGGAAATTGCAATTTGAGGATATGGATATAAGTTCCCCTCGATTTCGGCTAACATTAGAATCCTTGACTTATTGGTCTTTTACCGCCACTGTGCGTTCAGATTTTTCTACCGAAAAAACACAACACAGGCAACTGTGTGCTGCAAAGCGACCATCCCAAAGGGATAGAGGGGTTGCCGAAGTGGAGCAGAGCCGCAGAAAAAAATTATGGTACCTTCTCAAAGCAGATGACTTTTGCTTGAAATTGCTACAATTTCTCACGCCACCACCCTTAACACCAGCCGCATTCCTCAGTAAGCCAGTTAAATTAACGATGATTCCACCGGTAGGGGCGCATGGCATGCGCCCACTGTTCGATATAGCATCACACCTGTTCTCAATCACCTCTCTTTCGAGCCTGTCCGGAGTACCTGCCTTGAGGGTGATCGGAATGGAGTTTGAAGGCGGGAGGTTTTGGGAGAGATGGGGCTCGTTTTTAGCGCCGTTTTTCCGGTATGATGTTGGAGGAACGGCGTTTTTACGTTGTCGGTAATTAATTGGGGATGTCCCTATTTGTTCCTATTTGTTCTATTTGTTTTACATAATAAGGTTGCGGCCATTGAAGGTGGAACTGTAGCGGGTAACGCCCGTCGGGAGTTGGAGCGGAAATCAGGGAGTCGTGTTTCCAGCAGAGAAAATTTTAAGGAAATACCGAAAGCGGTCAAAAAGAAGCAGGTCAAATCTACAACTGACAAAGACGAATAACGCAGATGACATTTGATCGTTCCCACGCTCCAGCGTGGGAATGCAGCAAGTGACGCTCCAGCGTCACGTCAGGCAGAACCATCGAACATCGTTGTTTCTCGTTCCCAGGGTCACCGGGGGAAGATTGGTCGGCTGGGATTGGCCGGTGGTAGCCGTACGGGACGCTGGAGCGTCCGGGGCT
>CAIMXI010000294.1 GCA_903845365.1 uncultured Geobacteraceae bacterium
ACGACCTGAATGCCAAAACGGTCCGCTCCGGTGAAGTCTTTGATATTGTGAGTGACAAGAAAATCGGCACGGGCCGCGACGGCCGTTTCCAGTACCATGTCATCGCCAGGATCACGCAAGCCGGGTCGCCACAAATAAAAGATCCTGACCCTTTCTGCCAGAGCAACAAAATAACCAAGAAATCCTGATAACTGCTCTTTTGTCAGATCAAGTTCTTCAAGCCTGGCCGACAGTACCGCTTCATATTCCATAGCCAGTGTTACCGATATGCAAGGAGTTACCTGACCGGCACGAACAAGCCGCAGAAGTTGGTATGAAGCACCGCTGGAGGAATAGAGTCCGGCGTATAGTATGTTTGTATCAATAACAACGCGCTTCGTTTTCATGGTGGTATCGTATGTGATATCTTATTGTGCGTCAAGTTGAATATCCAGCTACGGAATATTGGGCTGCATGGCTTTTATCAGATCTTCATGCTTCATAGCAAAACTCTGCCTTTCGCATAACATCATCACGGAAATATCTGCTTAACTCAGATGGAGTACGAAGATCAACAATTCTGCCGCCAAAAATCTGCGATAGCTCTCGTTCAATCCTTGCCATTGTCAGCATGCCAACCCGACTGCCAGGTATAAATTCAACTATCACGTCAATGTCACTGTCGTGTCTAAAATCCTCTCGCAGAACCGACCCAAACAGTGCAAGGCGCTTAATTTGATTTTGCGAGCAGAACAGACTAATCTTGTCTTTAGGGATAGCTATGTGTGCCATGAAGTAATTCCTTTTTATAGTCGTTCAGTGGACACCATATCTAATTCAGCCTCGTTACCAAGCTCCTGCTTGGTAACGCACTGGCAATACAAGCTCCGCTTGTCGCAACCCGAATACGCCAAGCAGGAGATTGACGCGCCATTGCGTTACGCAGCAGGAACTGCGTAACGAGAAAATCCACTGAAGTTCAGCCCGATTGCCTCTCAACGTCAAACCCGTTTGGTCGCTGTTTTATAAACCTCATCATTGCGCCGTGGGCCAACAGCCACAATCAAAACCTCAATAATCTCGGCATGAACGCGATATACGATACGAACATCGCCCGTACGGATGCGCCGACAACCAGCCAACACTCCGGAAAGTGGCTTTCCGGTTTTTGCCGGCTCTCCGTCCCGAATACGAGTTTCAATAGCTTTTAGCACCGCTCGTGCCTGGCATCTCCCCAAATCATCGAGATCTGCAGCCACCTCATGGTGGTAGATAATATGCCAACTCACATTTCATCCTCGCTGGCAAACTTTTTCAGCATATCCTCGTGACTGATTGACTTTGCACGATCAAAACTTTGCAGCCGATCCCGTGCGGTCAATTGAATATGCAGATCATCCAGTTCATCCATTAGTGCTTCATAAATGCTTACCGGCATCATTACAGCCGCAGGTATATTGTTCCTCATTACAACATATTTTTCCTGCTTGCCGCTGGAGAGACGGTCAAAAATAGATTTCGCTGAACGTGAAACGTCTGTTACGGAAACCGCCTGATTGGAGCGCTCTAGTAGTGCATGCATGGCAAATACCCCTTTATATCAATTTATTGTCTGATAATAGCATGATTATTATCAGATAAGTCAAGCAGTTAGTAGTACCGAGGATAGTTTCCTTAACTACTGTCAACCATTTTCTCCAAACTTGCGCATAAGGGCTCCAAATCCTCCAAGACAGTGTCCCAAACCCTATCCAGATCGATATCGAAATAACCTGTGTCAGACGATTGCGCATACCGACAATATCCAGCCACTGGATATTGGACTGCATGGCTTTTAGCTCTGGTGTGAGCTTTGTCCTCTGCTGTAGCAATGAAGGTTAACTGCGATGTGATACTGACTTTAATGGGCAGCGCTCTTTATCGTCTGCTTGGAGTTAAAGTGGGTGAAGGGTATCAAACATCCAAGTCGAAACATATTTTTCGTGACTTG
>CAIMXI010000295.1 GCA_903845365.1 uncultured Geobacteraceae bacterium
AGAGATGGATGGTTTTCAGGCGACCGCTATGATCCGCGACCCGAAATCTAAAGTTTTGAACCACAAGGTTCCGATCATAGCCATGACCGCCAACGCCATGAAGGGGGACCGTGAAAAATGCATTGAAGCCGGAATGGATGATTATCTGTTTAAACCGGTGAAAAAAAATGAACTGGAGGCGCTGTTGGAGAGGCGTGTAAGCGAAAATTTCTTATGAAAAAGCTCAACACTCAGAAGACTGCCTTGCTGCTTTTTCATCATGATGTTTTTCTTGTCAGTATTAAACACGATAGCAAAGCAGGAGTTTTGAGTTGTGGCAAGAAAATATGGATCAGCCGCAGCCGGGCGCGCTGCATCATAGGAGCGATCCTTGAAGCAGTGGCAAGTAATGGCAGGCATGGCAACTACCGGTATCGGAAGTGTGATGAGAATGACGAGAGCTGCAATATATGTGTTTAAGAAAAACGTTGCTCAAGTAGAAACCTCATTGAAAAATACCGCCTGACATGATTTTGACCACGTCAGGCGGCATTCCAGCGTAACAGTCTTAAATTATGAACTTATTTAATACCAGTCAATGTTTGTTGTGCTCAGACTCTTTTTTATGTTTGTCGTGCTTCCCGTGCTTGTCATGCTTGCCATGTCCGCCTTCCTTGACAGTTGCAAGCTGATGAATTGCCTCAACATAGTGTGTGTACGCAACATAAGCTTCCACAAATTCCCGCCCCTTGGCAACGCTCTCATCCTTATGCTTGTAAGCAGAGGCTGCATGCTCGAAACGCTTTTTGATCCCTGCCGCAACATCATCGGTAATCAGTTTTACAAGCACATCGGCTGACCCGCTCTCCAATGCCTTATCCGCTGCTGCAACAGCCGGCTCAACTGATCCGGCAAGTTTCAGGCCTGTAAATGATGCGCCTTCGCCTGTACGATGTATTTTAACCAGGGTTGAAAAGAATTTATGCTCGGATTGACAGAAAAATAATCTGTAGCAGAAGCATTAATGATTGGCAAAGTTTTGCCATGTTTTTTTAGGAGATCCATGGAGCAACTTTATATCACCATGAATACAGATACTTTGATGCAGGTCAATTTTCCCCTCTTTATTACAAATCACACCAGCAAATCAATGTTCATCTGGTTAGCAAAGAGTATATCCCATAACCGGCAACCAAAACCCCTGCAACCAGATTAACCGGCCTGCTGTTCTCGGTGGCTTGCGGCATAAACAGCGCATCGATGCGCATTGACTCTATGACCTTGTTGCGTACAAAAAAAGCAAGGATCAGGACAAGTCCGTATAGTATGCCAATGACGTTGACTATGGTGTCCATCTATTATCTCATGGTTTTTATCAGGTTGAAGGTTGAAGGTTTAAGGTTGAAATCAGGCGGTTTTCCTTCAACCTTCGACCTGCCTTTTCCTCAACCTTCGACCTGCCTTACCACACTCATGCTGCTCGCAAATCTATCCGCTTCATCTCCTGCTTTTCGCTTTCGGAGAGTTTATCCCACCAGGTGCCGCCAGAGTTGCCGTAGTCAAAACGCTCGGCATCTTTGCGGGTGTAGTAATAGTAGTTGATAAACCAGGAATATGCATAAAAAACTGATACACCGACGAAGAACGGAATGGCGCTGCCGAATTTGGTGATGGCTCCACCGATAAGCGAAGTCCAGATAAAAGGCCCGAATGCCGCCCATGCTCCGGTCCAACCGAGCATCTGAGCTCCCTTGGCCGGTGAATAGGCAAACACGATCGGGTACTGGCGGAACGTTGCCGCATTGTTGGTGCCGGTCATCAGGAAGATAAACAGCATGATCCAGACGAAACCCTGAAACTGTACGAGAGATGTTGGGGTGAGAAAGCCTCCGAATGCAAGCGTCAGACATCCGGCTATCTGCCCCAGCGTAGTCCAGTGCATCCCTTTGCTGCCGCCCCACTTGTCGAATATCGGCCCGGTAAGGGCGCGGATCAGTCCGCCGATCAGTGGCCCAAGATAGGCGTATGCCAATGGATCGGGCGCGCCGTCAAAGCCTCCGTAGATGGTCTTGATCATCATCGGGAACGCGGCAGCATAACCGGAAAACGAACCAAATGATGTGATATAAGTTATGGTGCAGTTCCAGGTATGCGTGCTTGCTCTGTTCAGGCTGCTCAGAATTTCAAACTGTCCCTTGAAGCCTCTGGCAGGGACGGTAACGCTTCTTAAGAACACCGCGCAGAGAATAAAGGCGACAATAAGAAACGGAACCCATACGAAGAGCGCATTCTGCAGGTAAATCTGCTTCTTGATAACCTTCTTGACGGTCACGTCCGTAATCAGGCCGTCGTTGTTTTTCTTCAGCTCCACTTTCATGTTCTTGGTAGTAGCCGTTTCGTTGATTACAACATCCTTTATTACATCACCATCCCTCGTAATGACTGTGGCTGCGGCAAGGTCAGGCCTCTTGGCAACAACATCAGTAACCACGCCACTTGAATTTTTGGTTACTTTTATATCTTTAAGAACATCGGCTTTGGTAAAATTCTGTGGTCCGCCGGCGATGGCACCGAGAGCTGCAAATCCTATGATCCAGGGTGCCACAAACTGGACGATGCTCACCCCGAAATTGCCCAGACCGGCCTGAATTCCCATTGCGAGACCCTGCAGCCTTTTCGGGAAAAAGATGCTCGTGGAGGGCATGAAGGAGGAAAAGTCCCCGCCACCCATGCCGGTCAGGAATCCGATCACCATAAAGGTGCCCCAGGAGGTATTCGTGTCCTGAATAGCCAAGCCAAGCCAGATCATCGGGATTACCTTGATGATGGTCGAGATGCTGACTACCGGCCTGGTGCCAAGAACCGGGATGAAGTTGGAATGAATCAGGCGCAGGATACCAGAGGCAAACCCAGGTATTGCAGCGAGCCAGAAGTACTCCATAGTGGTGAACTTGAAGCCTATGGCAGGCATCCTCACAACCACCGCGCTCATGACAAACCACGTGGCGAACGAAAAAATCAGTGAAAACGTTGTCAGGGCGCATGTACGCCATGCAACTGCGCTGCCTGTCTCTTCCCAGAACTTCGGATCTTCCGGTTCCCATCTTGGTAATCTGGCCATAACTAAATTCTCCTTTAGTTCTAGATTTTAACTCACCTTGACTGACATCAACTCTTCGTCAACAGACGAGAGCTGATACTCCTGGGCGAAGGCGCCTTCCGGTTCTTTCATGGCAATAGCGCAGAAGGCAAAAACTACAGCGGCAGAGATGCCGAGCATTAAAAAAAACTGGCTGTTGGTCAGAAACATGTAAGCAGAGGTAAAGACGACCGCACCAACGTTACCGTAAGCTCCGGCATACCCTGCAACGTTTCCGGTGATACGCCGCTTGACAAATGGCACAAGGGCGTAGGTTGTTCCGCAACCGCCGGTTACGAACATTGCGCAGACAAATACAGCCAGAGATGCGATTATCAACGGCCATTGGGCGTTGATGAAGCTCATCAGCACGAAACCTCCGGTTACACCACCCAGATAGATCATGTGGGCAAGTTTTCTGGTGGAGGTTCTGTCAGAGACGTAACCGCCGAGCGCTCTTGAGAAGAAGTTCAAAACTGCGAACATGGAACCGAAGAGGCCGGCCATCACAGGAGTCATTTCAAATGTCTTCTGAAAAAACATCGGCAGCATGGAAATGACCGCCAGCTCGGCACCGAATGTGACGACATATGAAGCACAGAGGGTGCCGACCTGGGTAAAGCGGTATTTATCATCATCGGGAACACCTTTCCTGAGGATGGGGATATTCACCTTAAGTAGCGCCCAGACCTGATAGCAGACACCGATCACGATTACTGCGTAAAGCGTGTATGACATATCCGGAGTTATAAAACCTTTCTTGGTAACCGTTCTGACAACAAGACTCAGCACCCCGACGATCGGTATCGTCCAGATAATCGCTTTGAGCAGGTCGCCCCAGGTGGAAACCTCTATTGCCTGCGCCTTTCTGGCCACACTCCTGACAGCGTCCTTAGGGCCGTCGGTAATGGCAAACCAGTAGTAAACGCCGTACAGGAACATCACGATGCCGCTCAGTGCGACTGACCACCGCCAGCTCCCCAGTACCGTCAGCGCAAGAATAGGCATAGTGATCGCCGCAAGGGATGAACCCCAGTTTCCGAGTCCGGCCTCAACACCTTGAGCAAAGCCGGTATCTCTTGGTTTAAACCATAACGAAGTCATAGCGATGCCAACGACAAAGCCGGTGCCGACCGAACTAAGTATCAATCTTGAGATAAGCATTTCGGTGAATGTTGTGGCAAAAGCAAACCAGACGCATGGTACGGCCATTGACCAGAGCACTAGACAGAAGGTTTTTCTGGGTCCCAGTCTGTCGCACAACATGCCGACGATGACGCGCATCGGCACGGTCAGCGCGACATTACATGTGGCGAGTATCTTGAGTTGATCAAGGGTAAGGCCGGTATCTTTCATGATGGTTGAAGCCAGCGGCGCCATATTGAACCAGACATAGAAGGTGATGAAGAACGCAATCCATGTCTTGTGAAGCGCCATGATTTCAGCCCGCCCGAAAGCCAACAGATCCATCCAGCCCATTGTTTTTCCGTCAGTTCTACCTGATCTGGACATTTTCCCCTCCATTACCTTGACCGCCACTTGTACAGGATCGGCGGATCCGTAAGGAAACCGACCGGGACGTATAGCAGATGCACCAGCTTGGTGAAAGGAATCAGCGCCACTATCAGGAAGGCACCGGCAGCGTGCAGCTTCAGCATCAGCGGAAAGTCAGCCATATAATCGATCTGCGGGTTAAAGGTTGCGAGCGACCAGAAGTACGGAACCGCTGTGTGCAGGTACCACTGGGAACCCCATCGCATGAAAACCCCGATGTAGACACCGGAGAGCGCCTGTGCGGCCAGCAGATAGAGCAGCACCCAGTCGGCCGTGTATGTCACCTTTTTCAGTATCGGAGTGTTGACGCGGCGCAGCAGCAGCGCCAGACAGCCGAAAACGGCGAAAAGACCCAACGCCAGTCCGATGCTTTCGAAGATCACAAGATTGCGCTGATTTCCGAGCAACGCCTTCATCGGTCCCGGGGCGATGAAACCCAAAAGGTGAGCCGCAAGAACAGGGATAATTCCATAGTGCCAGGGATTTATCCCCCAGAAGAGGGTTTTGCGTTCCAGAAATTGAGTAGAGTAGGCAGACCAGGTCAGGCGGTTGCTGAAGTAGCGATAGGGGGTTACGAAGATCAGCAGTGCCAGGGCGGTATAGGGGAGTACGATAAAGATAAAATTGTTCAACATGATTGCACCTCCTTACAGTCTGCTGCACAGAGCAGCCAAGCCGTTTCTACAAGAGCTTTCCAGCGGGAGTCATGCTTTGCGGCAAAAGCGGCATTCATACGCTCCACCCCCGGCAAAACGCAATCGTTTATAAATTTCTGCCTCGACAATGATCCCTCCTGGCGGGACAGATGCCCCAGAAATGCGAGCAGCACTGAAAGGTGATCCGGCAGTTCCACCCCGATCGGGGTGTAGCCACGGCGATCGAATTCCTGCTTCAGCATGACCATGTAGACAGCCTTCTTCTGGTTGTCGCCGAAGAGGTGATGCCCCAGATACGGCGCTGTGGCCGGATTGAAATCAAAGGTGGCGACGTACTCCTCCTGAAGCTGTGCCAGCGACGACGCTGACATAAAATCGGCAAACGGCGAGACTGAATGCCGGTCCATGCACTGTTCATTCATAAAGCTGCTGACTGTATCACAGTCACTCTGTAGTCCCTGCTTGTTATCCGGGTAATCTATCATCCGGGCAAGGGCATCGTAGCAGTCGGCTATTGTCATTTTGCCCCCCTGGTCTTCTTCAGAATACCGAAACCGCTTGATCCCTTACGCTGGTAAGAATCCTGCTCCTCCCGCTGCTGGCTCGGCACGATGAAGCGTTCGCGGTAGGAGGCGATGGTGAACAGGCGGTACAGTTTGTTGGCTCCCGCTTCGTCCAGTCCGGCATTTTTCAGAATCGAATCGTCGATCGGTTGCCCAATGTTACCGGCTCGCTTGAAAAGCCTCAGTGCGATCTGCTTTTTTATGACATCAGCAATAATCTCTTCGTTACCGCCGGATAAGAGGCTGGCCAGGAAACTGATCGGTGCGCGCATCTTCTCTAAGAGCGGGAAGGTGCCATGGTCGGCCAGTTCATGGAGATCTCCGCCGCTTGAAATTACCGGGGAGAGAGATGGGATATACCAGGCCATCGGCATGGTGCGAAATTCCGGGTGCAGCGGCAGAGCAACGGCAAACTCCTTTACCAGGGCGTAGACCGGAGATTTCCGGGCGGCCTCCAGCCACTGATCGGTGACACCATTCCTGCTGGCGGACTCTCTGACCTCCGGGTCGTGCGGATCCAGGATGACTTCGCGGTGAGCCGCTACCAGTTGATCATCCGGCTTGAGAAGCGCTTCTTCTACGCGATCGGCATCATAAAGCAGCACGCCGACGTGACGAATCCTGCCTACGCAACTGTGGGCGCAGGCGTTGCACTGACCTGTCTCGGTGCGTGGGAAGCAGAAGATGCACTTCTCGGCCTTGCCGCTCTGCCAGTTGAAATAGACCTTCTTGTATGGACAGGCACTGGTGCAGAAACGCCACCCTTTACAGACATTCTGATCCACCAGCACCACACCGTCCTCGCCTCGTTTGTAGAGAGCTCTGGAGGGACAGGAGGCGACGCAGGCGGGATTCAGGCAGTGATTGCATATTCTGGGGAGATACTGCATGAACATGCGACCGTAGTCTGAGACCAAGGTATTGTCTGCAAGGTTAGAATCTTCGACGGCATAAAGCTGGGAACCGGAGAGGTCATCATCCCAGTTTGGGCCGCCGGTGATCTTGTCTATCCGATCGCCAGATATCTGCGAGAAGGCTTCGGCCACAGGCTGGTCGCTTCCGGTAGGAGCCTTGTACAGGTTGCCGTAGTCGAAGTCGAAAGGTTCATAATAATCTTCCAGCTTGGGCATGTTGGGCTGGAAGAACATATTGAAGAGCGTCGGCCCCTTGCCGAGAGCCCGCAATCGCAGTTTGCCGTTTTCGCGAAGCCAGCCGCCTTTGAACTTCTCCTGGTTTTCCCATTTTTTGGGATAACCGACGCCAGGCTTGGTCTCGACGTTGTTCCACCACATGTATTCGGCGCCCTTCCTGTCGGTCCAGATGTTCTTGCAGGAGATGCTGCAGGCGTGGCAGCCGATGCACTTGTCCAGATTGAATACCATTACCAGTTGTGCTCGTACGTTCATCGCGTCACCCCCTCAACTTTCTGACTACCACGTAACAGTCACGGTTCACTCCGGTTGGTCCCCAGTAGTTAAAGTAGTAGCTGAACTGGGCATAACCGCCGAGCATCAGGGTCGGTTTGAGGCGGATGCGGGAGACGCTGTTATGGACACCCCCACGTTTGCCGCTCTTGCGTGAAGTTTTGACATTGAGTGTCCTCTCCGGAGCGTGATACATGATAGCTGCGCCACGCGGGATTCGGGCTGAAACGACAGCGCGGCTGGTTATAACGCCGTTGGCGTTAAAGATTTCGATCTCCTCATTATCCTCTATACCGGCACCGGCGGCATCTTCATGATTGATCCAGACAACCGGGCCTCCTCGCGAAAGGGTCAGCATCCTGTTGTTATCGCCGTAGGTAGAGTGAATATGCCACTTGCCGTGCGGAGTCAGCCAATTGAGAATCAGACCGGTTTCGCCATCGGTCTCGTCAAGTATGGCGGGGTTCAGCTTGGCCTTGAAGGTTGGCAGCCCTTCATGGAACTCTCCGTAATATGGGTGATCCAGGTAGAGCGACTGCCGCCCGGTGAGGGTGCGCCAGGGTACGCCATGCTCCACGTTAAGTGTATATGGCGCATATGGGCGATTTTCGTTGACCAGCCCGCTCCAGACAGGGGTACTGATGAATCGGCGCGGTTTCTGGGTTATCTCTTCCCAGGTGATGCGGAAGTTGCGGCTGCCGGCTGAAATCTGGCTGAGCGGTTTTCCAACCCGTTTTTCCAGGTTCTGGTAGGCGCGATGTGCCAGTTCGCCGTTGGTCTCAGGCGCAAAGGTCATGAGAATATCGGCCACAATGCGGGTGTCTTCCATATCTATGAAGGTTTTACCACCCCATGAGCGGGTCGGCATCTCTTTGAGCAGTTTTTCGTGGAAGTCGTCCGCCTCCCAGCTCACTCCGTGAGCATGGAGATGGCCGATATGAGGTCCAAGCGACAGGTAGCGGTTGTACAGGTTGACGTAATCCCTCTCGACAATTGGCAGGTTCGGCATGGTTTTGCCCGGTATCGCCTCGCATTCGCCCAGCTTCCAGTCCTTGACGCTGCGTTGGGCGATCTCGCCCGGTGTGTCATGCAGCAGTGGTGCTGCTATGATGTCCTTGAACGGCTCCGGGAAATGCTTTGGAGCAAGCTCGCTGACTTTCTTGGCAATACCGGTAAAAATGCTCCAGTCGCTCTTCGATTCCCACGAGGGTGGAACCGCGGCATCCATGCAGTTGACAAAAGAGTGCATGTCAGTGGTGTTCATATCCGATTTTTCATACCAGGTGGCAGCAGGGAGGACGATGTCGGAATAGAGCGTGGATGAGTCCATGCGGAAGTTGAGATCAACCACCAGATCCATCTTTGCTGTCGGAGCCTGTTCGTGCCAGACAATATCCTTGACCAGTCCCTTGGCCGCTTCACGGGCGGTAAAACTGCTGTTGGGTGCGCCGATGACATGTTTGAGGAAAAACTCATGCCCTTTGGCGCTTGAAGAGATGGCGTTGCCGCGCCAGATAAACCATACCTTGGGGGAGTTCCCCTCACCGTCAGGATCTTCAATGGCGAAGCGGGTTTCGCCGCTCTTAAGGCGTTTTACCAGCCAGGCGCGGGCTTCATCGTCACTTGTCGCACCGGCAGCCTTTGCCTGTTCCATAAGGCGGATCGGGCTTTCGTTGAAATGTGGAGAGAAGGGGAGCCAACCGAGCCGAACCGCCTTGGCGTTGAAATCTGCGGTATGCATCGGCATGTTCTCGCCGGTCTCCGGTTTGAAGTAGTCGACAAAGTTGCGGTCATAACGCCACTGATCGGAGTGCATGTACCAGAAGCTGGGTGTATTCTGCAGACGTGATGCCTTGGTCCAGTCCTGTGCCATCGCAACGGATGTCCAGGGAGCCAGCGGCACGACTTTTTCCTGGCCGACATAGTGAGCAAGTCCGGCACCGTTGCGGCCGACACTGCCGGTGAGGATCAGAGCGGTGATGGCGGCCCGGTAGATCAGGTCATTGTGGTACCAGTGATTGATGCCGGCACCGATGATAATCATGTTGCGACCGTTGCTCTGCTCGCCGTTCAGAGCCCATTCGCGGGCTATTTTAATAAGTGTGTCTGCAGCGATGCCGGTATACTTCTCTTGCCAGGCGGGGGTAAAGGGCTGGTTGAAGTCATCGTAATTTTTCGGGTACTCCCCTGCCAGGCCGCGCGAAACACCGAACTGAGCCATCATGAGATCGTAAACCGTGGCAACGGTTATTTCACCGTTTTTGGTCATGACTCGCCGTATCGGAACTTCCCGGACCAGGTCGCCGTCTGCTTCAAAACTGAAACGTACCTTGCCTGTAATCTGACCAAGAAAGGTCAGGCAGCAGTCGATCTCGCCGCCGTCTACCATATCGGTCATATCTAGATTCCAGTTACCCTCCTCTTTGGCATAACGTGAACCGATACTGCCATGAGGAATACGGACTTGACCTTCGCTGTCGGCAACACACATGGTCCAGTCGGCATGTTCAAGATCTTTAGCCCGCTCCAGTTCGGACGCCCGCAGAAACTCGCCCTGTTTCAGCGCGCCATCCTTTTCCGTCAGTTTGACCAGAAAGGGGAGGTCGGTGTATTTGCGTACATATTCTTCAAAGAAAGGCACCTGACGTTTTGCATAGAACTCGGTGAGGATGACATGGTTGACCGCCATCCAGAAGGCACCGTCATGCCCCTGCTCCACCGGCAGCCAGTTGTCGGCAAACTTGCAGGCCATATTGTAGTCCGGCGACATGACAACGACCTTGGTGCCACGGTAGCGGGCTTCAGAGAGAAAGTGGGCATCAGGAGTCCGGGTCATAGGGACGTTGGAACCGCAGAGGACAATATATGAGGCGTTGTACCAGTCAGCCGACTCGTTGACGTCGGTCTGTTCGCCCCATACCTGAGGCGAGGCTGGCGGAAGGTCGCAGTACCAGTCGTAAAAACTCATGGCTACACCGCCGAACAGTTGCAGAAAACGGCTTCCAGCGGCATAACTGATCATCGACATGGCCGGGATCGGTGAGAAGCCGACGACCCGGTCCGGGCCATGTTTCTTGGCCGTATAGAGTGTGGATGCCGCAATCAGTTCGGTTGCCACGTCCCATGAAGCGCGGCGAAAGCCTCCCATGCCACGCTTGGAGGTATAGCTTTTGCGGGCCTCAGGATTTTCCACGATGCTTTTCCAGGCCTCGACCGGATCGCTGAAGCGCTCTCTGGCGGTCTGCCAGAGGTCAAGCAGCGCGCCACGCATGTAGGGGTGCTTGACCCGCAAGGGGCTGTATTGGTACCAGGAATAACTGATCCCACGTGGGCAGCCGCGCGGCTCGTGGTTGGGGAGATCGCCGTTGAACTGCGGATAGTCGTTGGCCTGAAGTTCCCAGCCGACGATACCGTCCTTGACATGCACCATCCAGCTGCAGCCGCCGGTGCAGTTGGCCCCGTGGGTGCTGCGCACCACCTTGTCATACGACCAGCGGTTCCGGTAAAACTCTTCCCACCCCCGGTCGCAGGGGCTCTGGTCATCCTTGATCCGTTCATTCGACATTACATGATCCTCCTTTTGTAGAGAGTCAATCCAACCAGCAACAGAACAAACAGGGCTCCGCCCGCCAGCGGGAAAGCGGATGAACCGTTGCTCCCCTTTTGGGTAGCGGAATCCTTAAACAGAGCCATCAGAGCCGCGATTTCTTCGTCAGTCAGCGGTCGGTCGGCATAGATCTTCTTCATGGTCGGAAATTTGAGCGCTTTCAGCGCGCCTTTCATTCCCGTATCGCCCATCTTCTGGTAGGATTTGCTCAGATCTGCAATGGAGAGGTTACCGCCGTTAATGCCCGGATAGGTGAAGGGGTGACAGGAGAGGCAGGGTGCGCCACCTTTGGTCAAACTGGTGCTCCCGGTGAAGAGTGCCTTTCCCTGAGCGATCAGCTCCGGAGTGACTACGGTCTCCTTCTGCTCGCTGGCAGGTACAACTGCCTTTGCGCCGCCAGAATCAGTAGCAGTAATATATGCAATTATCTTCAAGGCATCTTCATGCCCGATTCCAAGATTCGGCATCTCGTATCCATATTTATTTACCAGCCCAAGCTGTATCGGGTCTTTGTTCGCAGTCAGCTTGTTCGGTTCAATGATCACCGATTCAATCCATTCATGCGTTCGCTTGGCAACCACTCCTTTCAGATCTGGACCGCCGCCATCTCCGCCTCCTATGGTGTGGCAACCGGCACACTGTTTGTCGAACAGATCTTTACCCTGATCTGCCCAAGCGGGAAAACTACTCGTCAACAGAACCAGCAGCGAGGCGAAACAACTCAGGAGCCTACATGAATGTCCCATACGATTTTCTCCTTCCGTGATTTGGAAATGAGGCTTTGTTTTGTTGTAATCAAATACTCTTGCCAGCAGTTAATTCCTTGACCAAAGTCAAATAATGTTTTTATTATTTTTTATACTTCTATCCTGAAGTATCACCTGATCCCATACGCAAAATGAGATAAATTGACATTTGTCATACAATCCAGGAGATGGCAGTGGTATGCCTACGACATAAAAAATAACTACAGCTCAAAAAGGAGTAGATTTATGTGTGATTGTGCATCAAGCAGCAAACCCGGATTTGGCCCTTATGCAACAGGCAGGGATCTTATAGAATTTGTTCTTAAAGCTCACGGCGGGGCTATTGCGGTCTCATCTGTGCCAAATGGCGGACTGCCAGCAACGTGCCAGGGGTGCGGTGCCGGTTTCCGTTTGGAGACGTTTGTCAATGCCTGCCCTGATTGCGGCGGCGTACATGCTGTCTCACCACCACGTGCCAGTGACCCGACCGCTATTCAGTTTGCCGGGGCTGATTATTCCCTGCCTGCCGTGTCATGAACAGGCTTTTCATGTTGGTGAGGGGAGGGGGGGTAGATGTTCACATCAAGTGAAATTGTGGTTACGGCAACCATCTGGGTTTTGACTGCGGCGGGCGGATTTTTTGGTATCCGTGCTGCGGTGCGGAGAAAAAAGGGGAAAGTTAGAGATAAATAGAATTAATGTATTCAGTGAATGTCGCATACACCCAAGAATACTTTTGGGCTTGATTTATTTAGTTTTGCATGGTAGGTATCGTTCCCGCTGTTGTTGAAGGTATTCACACATGCGGAGAGATGGCCGAGTAGGTCGAAGGCGCTCGCCTGCTAAGCGAGTATACTGGGAAACCGGTATCCAGGGTTCGAATCCCTGTCTCTCCGCCATAACATGTAACTAGCTAATAAAGCTAGTATAATAGGCAAGTGCTTAAAAGTGAGACCTCAAATGAGACCTTCTAAGCACAAGCCTATTGTTGTTTCATATCATCTATTCACACGCAAAGGCACCTATTATTACAGGTCCAATGTACCTGTAGACCTCTTGCAACACTTCCCCACTACCGAAATAAAGAAGTCCTTCAAGACGAAGGAATCGAAATTAGCAAAGTGTATGGCTGTAAGCATGGAATACAGGCTACAGCGCACCTATGCCTTGATCCGTACAGGAATGTTACCTAATGATATTATTCAAGCTATGATCGCTGAGGTAGCACCTAGAGCTAAAGTGGAGAAGCCAGCAGGTAGATTGCTATCAAGCCTGATAGATGATTATGTCAAAGCAAATGAGGATAAGTGGACGTACAAGACCAAGTTGGAAGTTGTAGGCTGTCACAAGCTGATACTAGATGTCCTTGGAAACCTTGAGGTAAAGGATATCAACAAACAAAGTATCCTGGACTTCAGAGCCAAGATGCAGAAACTACCTGCCAACATGTACAAGTGTTATCCTGGTAAAACAATTCAGCAGATCGTGGAGCTGCCGGAAATAGTACCTATGAGTACAAATTCTGTTAACAAGCATATTCTGAGACTCAATGCCCTACTTGGATATGCAGTGAAGGAAGGCATTATTTCCACCAATTATTGCCAGGGTATGATGCTGGCAGAGAAAAGACGGGCTGATGAAGAGCGGAAGGCATACACGTTTGCAGATATCCAAAAGATTATTGCTTGTTTGCCTAGTGCCGATGAGAGACCAGAAAGGCACTGGATACCTTTAATCTCAATGTTTACGGGTATGCGCCTAGATGAAATATGTCAGCTCTATGTGGAGGATGTTCAGCAAGTGGATGGAGTATGGTGCATCAGCATCAATGATGAAAAGGACAAGAAGGTAAAAACAGTTACAGGCAAGAGAATAGTGCCAATCCACCCTGACCTAATCTCACATGGTCTTATAAAATATATTGAGTGCTTACGAGTACAAGATGTACCAAGGTTGTGGATGAATCTGAACTGGAGGGCTTCAGATGGATACAGTAATGCACTGGGTAAATGGTATCAGAAGTTCAATAGGCAGTATGTGACTGATGATCCGAAGAAAGTGTTTCACTCTATGCGCCATACTGTTGCCGACACCCTCAAGCAAGCTGGTATTACTGAAGTAGTAATAGCGGAGATCGTGGGACATGCTAACGATTCTATGACAATGGGGAGATACGGTAAAAGGTATCAGCCCAGAATACTCCTGGAAGCCTTGGAGAAGCTGGATTATGGTATCAAGCTTTAGCTCCTGGGATGTCTTATAGTATTGAACAATTTGTGTGTAATCCGGCGAAATCAATAGTGTCCAAAGTCACGTTTCAGGTAGGTGCTGCCTTTGCAGGTTACAGTGTTGGAGGTGTTGGACATTTACCCCAATGCAATTAGGAAATGATCAGCTATTCCCTACCGCGCTATCGCTTGGTGCCTCGCTCTTCATGACAACGAAAAGCTGTTGTCACTCATCACGAGGGTCATTAGAATCAAATCCACAGAAGTAATTCCATCTAGTAAATATCCCCTTGTAGAAACCATCTTAATCTTCTATTTTGTCAAAATCACCAACCCTATTCCCGTAGATTGATTGTAAGTAGCTGTATTATATAAGTAGACAATGGATAGCAAATCCGTTGTGCTTGGTATTTGGTCAATATGCTTACCGAGTCCTGGTGGGTAATCATCTGTTATTGTCGATCTTGTGTGCCTACTGGACAGTAAATTGTGATTGAACACATTCTATGGATCTTTGTGATCTAAAATTAGCGAGGGCTACATGAGAGGTTGGAAGTATTATCCTGAAATGAAGGAAGAACAGCTAGCTATAGCTTTTATGGATCTAGTCCCGATTGAATTTGCTGTTGATGGACTAGCTTGGTTGATAGTTAAAGGTGAAAAAGAGGGAACAAAAAGTCCACCGAATATGCTTAAGGATGGTGTCAGGTATCATGAAATTATTGTGCTTATAAAATCAGCTATCGAAAGTGCTGTGCTTGCAGGCAATCTGCAAGTTTACAATGTGAAGGATCTTAACCACAAATCCAAGTACCTATTTAAAGGGAAAACAGAGTTCATCAAGATTACTGATCTAGCACATGCAGTCAAACATACATTTCATAACTATATAGGTTTTGCTAATATTTATGTGTCTTTAATTTTTGACGTAATTACAGGTGCCAAGGAAGGAGATCTGAGTCTATCTGATATTGATAGAATGTTTACAAAATACAGTAAAGGTTCAGATTTTGATGGCGTTCCGTTTAGTGCTTTTAAAAAGAAAAAAAGAAAATATGAAGCAAGTCAAGATGATGACACAGAAGATGAGGAAGATACAAGCAATTCTCCTGTAGATGAAACTGATGATAGCCCTCCTGAAGATGTAGAAAAGGGAGTCCAGGTACGTAATACCAGCTTGACAGAGCAAGAGGACTCTGGTTCATTTTCTTTAGCAGACTTAATCCCATCCTATGAAACCCTTCATAAAATAAAAAACCTACCATTTAATCTTATGAAGCAGCAAGTGGTCATGCTGGCCGCAGAAAAAGAGAAGTGGGATACATCAATAATGGTAGCTGTAAAAATTGGCTTACTTTATTACGAGGAAGGTCTTTCCAGAGCCGCGACTGAAAAAATGTTTATAACGGAATACAAGCAGAACACGGATAAGTTCCCAGCGCTACCGGATACGGTGCTAAAAAAAATCTACAAGCACTTACCTGATGGTTACAGATATTCCAGGGAGGGTGGAAAAGCAGCTAAGGAAAACAATCAGGCAATAGATTTAGGTCCTATTATCAAGGCTGCTGTATATGCTGGATCTCTTGTTGGTAGTGAAGACGCTGAAACATTATCTGGTCTAAAAAAACGTCTAGCTTCAGACGAGATCCCTTTGCCAGCAGATGATATTATGAAAAAAATATTCAAGGAAGTGGCGGCTATCTAAATATTCCATTTGTACCACCTCTTCATGTAACTGGTAGAAGTACTAACCATAAGACCTAAGGGAAAGTGATAACATATTGCTTTCCCTATTTTTTTATCTGCAATCCGACCTTAAGACCTACCACCCCTTACTACGTTTACCTACCCCTTACCACCCCTTGACTTTGAAAAATATCCTGAAATTGGTGATGGTGAGACATCAACAGCGGCACTGCCGCAATCTCACTCAGCAGTAACGAAAAGGAGCAACACCATGGAAACAAATGTAATCGTCGGCAAAGAGGCAGCAGCAATGACAACCACCCTTAACAACGTACAGGAGGAAGTAACCATGGAAGCAAACGTAACTATCAACCCAGAGGCAGCAGCAATGACCACCACCCTTAACAATGTACAGGAGGAAGTAACCATGACAAATGCAAAGCAAGATTCAACGGATTCCGTACAGACTAACACAGGCACAATAGATAACAATGTTGATGAGACAGCAAGCACAGAGACAAGTGCTGCACCTGCTGACCAGGACAACCTAGACGCGCCCCTTGATAACGGTGATGATGTGCCAGCCACTATCGCCCCTGTTGATACTCCTGAAGAACAGGGTTCCGACAGCACGATAAATCCCGAAGTAGTTGCAAGGTTGACGGACCTGCTCAACAAAGCAAGCAAGAGTGCCTTCTACATGAGTAACGAGAAGCGCGTTAGTGCTCTGGAAGAAGCCCTCAAAATTCCAGTGTCAGATGACGCTTCTTTCAGACAGTTCTTTATCCACTCATATAATGATCTGGAAATAGCAGTCAATAAAGTCGCACGTAAAAACAGAACATTCCCTGAGGATGTGACCTCTACAATGGTTATGACGGAAGCGCAGAGAAGATACTTAGCCAAGCATGGCAAGCTGGCAATCGTCAACGAAGAATACGAACTTCAGTAGACATTTTAAACAACAGCGGGGGAGAGATCCCCCGCTTACCAACTATCAGGAGGCTTACAATGAATATGCAACAGGTGATAATGGCAAGATTTCAGAATCCGATACTAAACAGCTATTCCCCCTCAACTCCAGAAGCAAATAGATTTTCAGTGGCTGAAGATTCACGCATAACTGAACATGGTAACTCGTTGCGGTTTGTGCATCACTTTGGGAAAGACCTCTTTTACCGGCATGATATCAAGAAGTGGTATATCTGGAATGGCAAATGCTGGGAGATGGATACCAAGGAGCGTGTTAAAAAGTTTGCAGTTGACGCAATACATAAAATTCGTGAAGTTGAACTACCGCATGTTAGTGATCCAGATGAAAAAGGCAAGCTTGCCAGGTGGATTTCTAAGAGCCTTAATAAGACCCGAGTCAACAATGTCCTCGATATGTCCCAGAGTATGTTAACCCCTCCTGTCGAACTGGATACCGACAAGTATCTATTAAATGTTCAGAATGGTACGGTCAATCTGAAGACAGGAGTACTTCTGGAGCATAGTCGTAATCACTACATAACCAAGTTGGCTAATGTAGATTATGTTCCAACAGCGGAGTGTCCGAAGTGGATTGGTTTCCTAGAGATGGCATTTCAGGGTGATAAAGGTTTGATCCGGTACTTTCAAAAAATTATGGGGTACTGTCTAACGTCTGATACCTCTGAGAAGTGTTTCTTTATCTGCTATGGCCCAGGAGGCAATAATGGTAAATCCCTGATCATAAATATTATGAGGGGAATTATTGGAACGGATTACTGTACTCAAATTGCTTCTGAAACTCTTATGGCTAAGAAGAATCAATATGCCATCAGAACAGACCTGGTTCGATTGCAAGGTTACAGATTCGCATCGGCATCTGAAACTGATAGACGTTATCAGTTTGATGAGGGACTGGTTAAATCATTGTCAGGATGTGACGTAGTCACTGCCAGGGGGATGCGGACTTCTGAAGTTGAATACACTCCAGAGTTCAAGCTGTTCATTGCAACCAATCATATGCCCAAATTTAATATCAATGATCCAGCCTTGATAGAACGGGTAGTGGTCATCCCATTCTCGGTGACTATCCCACAAGACCAGAGAAACAGGTATTTTACCGATGAGCTACTTTCTGAAGAAAGTGAAGGCATATTGGCCTGGGCGGTAGCTGGTAGTGTTATATGGGCTAATGAAGGACTCGGAACTATCGAGCTGTCAGAGCAACCTACAGTAGAGATTGCACCTCAGAGTACATTCGATCATTTTTTATTGACCCGTTGCAATCTAGCTCCCAATCTTACTTGCCCGTCAAGTGAGTTGCTTGCAGCATACCTTGAGTACCACTCAGAAATTCAAGACGATAGTGAACCGTTAACAGATGCTGCTTTCTACAAGGAATTGAGTGGCCATAACTTTACATCAGGGCACGGTGGTACCGGTAATCATCGAGTAGGCATTGCTCTCAAAAGCGATAGGACTGCAATCTCATCCGATTTACAATGAATGTTAGATTAAGGCCCCCTTTATTGGGGGCAATAACAAGCGATCCATTAGATGTAATTCTATCTGTGAACCCTGTGAAGGCATGAAGGCAGATATTTCTAATAAAATATATTATTCTTAAAAAATAGATTTAATAGCCTTCATAGGCTTCATTGCCTTCAGGCAAGATCTCATATTTACACTAAAATAAACCGAATACTAGGGACCACAAGCAAAACCATTAGTCTTATAACTATCTGCTTTTATAGAGAAGATTGTATATATATCCAATAGATTGAGATTATTAATTGAATTGAGATCAAAGAAACTAGAGTCAGCAAGTAGGATTTATTTTCTAAAAGAATAATCTTACATACATCCAATATTATTAGCTTTATATGTCATTTAGTCTCAATCTATAGTAAGGCACTTTATGGGGCTTTCGTATTCTCAATTTAGAGTTCCATTCTAATGATCTTAATAGGGGACTACTATATTCTCATAGAATGGATACAATAATTGCTTCTAAAGGCGTTAGTGTAAGGAATAGCAGGTAACTCTAATGGTAATAATACTATCTTTAAGGAGATGTAAGAAATGGCTCTGAGGCCATTTCGCTAACTCTCTTACAGTAGATTTGAGTATCTATATTCTAAAAAGGAGATTCACAATCCATTAGTGTTAATACTAATGTCGTTAGTCTCTCAAAGGAGATTAATTTTAACTCTATGGATATAATAAATATGACAAACTGACTTTAAGGAAGATAGTAAGCTCTGCATCAGGCAGAGCGCTAATGTCTTAATAGAGTGTGACACTAAAGAAGATAGTATTAAGATTATTGTCCTTCTGGGCAGTGCATTTTTATCTACTAGCTAAAGATTTAGATTCTCATATTCAGGACAAACCACCCCCCGTTACTATAAACCCTAAAAAAAATTAGAACTTAAAAGTAACGGGAGAAGGTGGAAGATTACCACGCTATAGATGAAGGAAAGTATGCTCAGGTCTAGTATTACCACACGTCAACTGTACTCGCGGCTAACAAACAGTTGAACTCCTTCATCCCCCGACAACTAGGACACATAATCTGGAGAGGGTGAAAATTTATTGTACCGGTACACCAACCGGTTCAGCTATACGTCACTGGATGTGTGACTGCCCCGAGCTGCTTACTTTTGGGGACTTGTACTTATGAAAAGCCACTATGTATAATAAGAAGAAGAATCAAAAAGGGTGCAGCCACCGTAGCGGCTGCAAAAGGTGAAACAAAAAGAGGAAAAACAAAAGAGGATACTGCAAAAAGGGAATCAATCTCGATATAGATATTATATCAAACTTCTATTCGAGATCAAAACAAATTCATACTCATACATGATAATAACTAAGAAAATTTGAAAACGGACTTACCCTGATAAGGCAATACAATTTAGCGGGATCGAAACAGACGGTAGGAGGCGAATCGAGGGGTGCGAATAATAATTTTACTACAGAGTTAGGCGTACTACAGAATATCCTCTCACTATATTTAAGGCTACACCTACTATTCGTACACTAAGAAAACAGCTCCAGCGGCTAATACGGAAGCCTGACATATCATTATTTGCATACCTTCAAAGAAATAATCCCACCAATCATTTTATCCGTAGTTAGTTCGCCAGACATCTGTTATATAGTACCAAAATTAACTAACAATTTGAAGGAGACAATCAAAATGATTCCAGAGAAACTACTTGAGGTACTTAAGCAGGATGGAGTGGTTGCTATTGCAACATTGGGACAGGATGGCCCACACATGGTCAACACCTGGAACAGTTACATAAAGATTACAGACGATGAGCGTATATTGATCCCTGTTGGGTACATGAACCGCACTGAGGCTAATATAGCTTTCAATAATAATGTATTGATCACACTTGGCAGCAGCAAGGTTGCTGGCACTATGGGATCAGGTACAGGTTTCCTGATCAAGGGTACAGCAACCTTTATTACTTCAGGTGCAGACTTCGACATCATGAAAGAAAAGTTCTCTTGGGCAAGAGCTACACTGGCTGTTACCACTGAGTCCATTACACAGACTTTGTAACTGATAAGAAGACCTAAGCCAATACAGCCGGATTGTATTCAATAGTTTCAAACCTTAATTGTCATTAGATTAAAGGAGGGCTAAAGTGGCACTAACTAAAATAGACATCGCTGAGAAGATCCATGATGAACTGGAGTTCACAAAAAAAGAATCAATGGATCTACTTGAAAGCTTTATATCTCTGATGAAAGATACCTTGAAAGCAGGTGAAGACATTAAGGTATCTGGCTTTGGAAACTTTGAAATTAAACAGAAGAAAGATCGTATAGGCAGAAACCCTCAAACAGGCGAATCAATGACCATTACTTCAAGACGGATACTGAGCTTTAAGCCAAGTGGTAAATTGAGGACAGCAATTAACGATGCTAATCTGTAATGCAAATTGACTCACTTGCAGCAACATTTGCATTAGCACCATTAGGAATATTCATAATTATCTTAGCTATCTTCTTGTATCTAAAGAACCGTAAATAGGCTCAAGTCAAGGAAAGCAATGAGTAATCATGATGTCTTAAGAACAGATAATGTATTAGTGAGAGTGATGTCGATTGAGCAAGACGCTTCCACTGAATGGCATCACCACACAGAGGTAACTGATTATTTTGTATGCTTAAGTGGTGTTATCAAGGTGGAGACAAGAGATCCAGATGAACAGGTTGTTCTGCTTCCAGGTCAACGAACTGAAGCTAAGCCCCTTCAGGTACATCGAGTATCAAACTTATATCAAGACACATCAGAATATCTATTAGTTCAAGGTGTTGGCAGATATGATTTCATAGTAGCCGGTGATAATGGAAACCGCAAGGTTACTTGGGATAATGCTAACATCAAGCTTGAAGATATACGTAATATTAGTTCCAGGGATAAAGATATTTACAAGTTACATACTGATGGTAAATCTAAGTCTGAAATATCTAATACATATGATATTAGTGCAGATAGAGTTAGCCAAATTTGTAAACAATTGGCTGAATATAAACAGAACTATCCACCCTTAAAGAACTTATTATCTGTCAGATCTCAAAACATATTGATCAAGCATTTCGATGATGGATACATATTAGAACACCCAGAAAAGATTATAAGCAATCTAACACCTGTCACTTTATTAAGAATAAGAAACATAGGCAGAATCTGTTACACAGAAATCATAAATGCTTTGATAAAGCTTGGTTATATCAAGCCTAACGACAAATGGTTTAAGGAATCAAGAATATAGGAGGTACTACACAATGGCTACACTGGCAGAACTAACCGTACAACTGATGACAGCACGACTCGCTAAAAGGGATCTAAGCTTTGAGGAACTTCAGAGAGAGATGGATTACTTTGCTACCAAACTCAAGAGCATTGAATCTGGTTGTATTGTTACCAAAGCTCCAGTAGTACAAGAGATATTATTACCTCAAGAACCCGTTGCACCTATAGCTCCAGTGGAATTAGTACCAGAGCCTCCAGTACCATACAAACCCAAGAAGCCAGTATATGAGCAAATTGACCTAACTAATGTTTTTAGAGACGACAAGGTTGTATGCTTGGAGTGTAGTAAGGAGTTCGGATCTCTTAACAGACATCTAACACTAACGCACAAAATGACGCCTGCTGAATATAAACAGAAATACAATATACCTGCTAAACAGAAGCTCTGTTGTAAAAATTTATCGGAGAATGCCAAGAAATCTGCTATTGATAGAGGTCAGGGAAATGTAATGGCTAAAGGTAGAGCAGCTAAGAAAGCTGCAACTGCTGAAGCTACTGAGGCAACTACAGAAAGATCGTAGAGGCAGGAACCCTCAGGCAGGTGAAACTATCACTATCGAATCAAGACGGATACTGAGTTTCAAACCTAGTACTGTACTAAAGCAGTCTATCAACAAATGATTGGAGGAGCAAATGCCAGCTACTGATTGCTTCAATTGCAGATGCGAATCTGGAGCTAGGTCAGTATATAACCCTACTGTTACGCGTCATTGAAAGGTTGCCAATTCCCTGCATCCCTGCCCCCATCCTTTGACTTGAGTTTTATTCAGTTTTTCCAGTGCTATCTCCTGTTTTTTAATCCATTCCATTTTCAACCTGCTATGACCTGAATCGGAATCTTCGTTCCGGAGGTGGTCATTGTCCAAACATTGCGAGTTCTGCGGCAAGTTCTTCATTCCTGATCACCGGGTCGGTAAT
>CAIMXI010000296.1 GCA_903845365.1 uncultured Geobacteraceae bacterium
ACGTTTTGTCGAAGCGATGGACGATGACTTTAATGCAGCCCAGGTGCTGGGAGTTCTGTTTGAAACGGTACGTGCCACCAACCGTTTTCTGGCGGAACCAAAGGAACTTACGCCTCTGGCGCTGTCGCTGATTTCGCAAGTACGCCATCTGTTTGCCCTGGTCGGAACAGTGCTGGGGCTATTTACGAATCGTCCCGCAACCTGGCTGGCAGAGATTAGGAGAGCCAAGGCTGACCAGATTGATATAACTTCGGACGAGATCGAGCGGTTGATTGCTGAGCGAACCGAGGCGCGTGGCGCTAAAAATTTTAAACGTGGCGATGAAATTCGTGATTTGCTGTTGGCAAAGGGTATCTTGCTGCTGGATTCAGCGCATGGTACCACTTGGAATGTCGTGTGACCTGATTACATATAAATGGAGTTCCGTGTGAATCAGAAGTATTGCTGGAACAGGGATGAAATTGGGCAGCCGGATTGCCCGATGGTCGGGGTGGGTGATGAAGAACTGCCCGTTTCAAAGCAGCAGCGCCGCTTGGAAATCTGCGGTGAATGCCCTGCATTTGTCAATGACCTGAAACAGTTGAACGCCGAAAATAATCCGATTGCCCCCCTTCTCACCGATCTGCTGAATGAAAATCGCCGTCAGAAAACCCAAATTCAGTCCCTGGTAAGTTTTCTCGATAATAAAACTCTGGAGATGCGCTTCCTGCACGAGCTCGGATCCGTGTTGCAAAGCTCCGTCGATCTGGATGAAGTTCTTTCTGTTGCACTGACCGCAATTACCGCCGGCAAAGGCTTTGGTATGAACCGGGCCTTTCTTCTGCTCTGTGATCGCGCAGCAGGCATTCTGGGAGGGCATCTGGGAATAGGACCATCTAATTGGGACGAAGCCAGCCTCGTTTGGGGCGAAATTGTTCAGAATGACTTGAATCTCCAGGCCATGGCACAAAATTTCCGGCAGAATAAACTGTCTTCCGAACGGGCAAAATTTCATGATCTCCTGGAAAAGTTGAGCGTCCCCATTGCCAATAAGGAGCATATTTTTATCAAAGCGCTGGACGGAGGGCGTCCGGTTATGGTGCACGGAGCTTTTCAGCATCCGGATGTCCCGCTGGAAATGGCTCGTCTGCTGGGGGTTGACTCCTTCTTGCTGTTGCCGCTCATTTCGCGCAATCGCCGTATCGGTATGATCATCGCCGATAACTGCATAACCAATCGTGCAATTACCGAAGAAGATATGCATTCGATCGAAACATTCGCTTTTCCGGTCGCATTCGCCATTGAACGAGCGTCTCTGTACGACAAGCTGCAAGTGGAGCTTAATCGCGTAACCGAGGCTGGAAAAAAACTGAAGGAGCAGCAGGAGCTGATCGTTAGAATGGAAAATATGGCACTGGTCGGGCGGATAACCTCCAGCATTGCTCATTCAGTGCGTAATCCTTTGATGATCATCGGTGGTTTTGCCAGATCGATGCTCAAAAACAGCCAAGCCTCAGACCCAAAACGCACCTTCATCGAATCAATTATTGCCGAAACTCACCAACTGGAAGGTGTTCTGGATGAGATTCTCAACTATTCCGATTCGCTCTACCCCACGCGAGACTTCTGGGATGTGAACCAGTTGATTGAAGCTACGTTGCGCGACACCGCTGATGCGTTGACGTCGCTTGGCTATGCGACCGGATATTCACCAGGTCATGACCTGCCGACAGTATATATTGACTATAAACAGCTCTCCTATTGCCTCCGCACCCTTCTCCAGAATGACATCAATAGCATCGGCAGCGACCTTTCTATCGCCATAAGTTCTATAAGTGTAGAAGGCTCTGTTATAATCCGGATTCAGGACCGCAGTCGCCACATTTCACAGACAGAACTGGATCACCTTCTGATACCGTTTTCAGAAACGCGTGATCTTGGGGTCGGACTGGGGCTGGCGCTCTGCAAAACCATGCTTGATAAGCAGGGCATTCTATTTACAGCAGTGGCAAATGAGCACAACGGAATTCATTACAGCATAACACTTCCCACAAGCAAGGAGGAACAGCCATGAGCAGGTTACTGGTAGTTGACGATGAAGCGAACATCCGACTGTTGTACGCCGAAGAGTTGAAGGATGAAGGGTATGATGTAGTTACGGCGGCCAGCAGTGCCGAAGCGGCAGAAAAACTGCAAAACGGCACGTTTGATCTGGCAGTTCTCGATATCAAGCTGAAAAACGAAAGTGGTATCGATCTGCTGCAGAAGCTGGTCAAGGAGCGTCACGAAATGCCGGTAATCCTCTGTTCGGCCTTCTCCTGCTATAAGGATGATTTTTCTGCTTGGCTGGCGGATGGCTACGTGGTCAAATCGGGTGATCTGGCGGAACTGAAACATGAAATTGCCAGAGTCCTCGCCAGGAAGGCGCAGAAAGCAAAAGGGGAGCGGATATGAAAGCCGTCATCATGGCGGGTGGTTTCGGCACCCGCATTCAACCGCTTACCGGCAGCATGCCCAAACCGATGATACCGCTCTTTAATCGCCCCATCATGCTTCATATTGTTGAACTGCTTAAGAAGTACGATATTACGGAACTGGTCATGCTGCTATATCACCAGCCGTTTTATATCAAGAACTTCTTTCGTGACGGCTCCGATTTCGGTGTCAAGATAACCTACGTAACGCCGATTGCCGATATGGGGACAGCCGGCGCGGTTAAAGCGGCTGAGAAGTACCTGAATGAGCGTTTTCTGGTTATCAGCGGTGACCTTCTGACCGATTTTAACCTCAAAAAAATCATTGATTTCCATGATGACCACAAAGCCAGAGCCACGATCACGCTGACATCTGTCAAAGATCCGCTCCAGTTCGGAGTTGTCATTACGGACAAGGAGAAGCGTATTACCCAGTTTCTGGAAAAACCGGGGTGGGGTGAAGTCATCTCCGATACCATTAATACAGGGATTTATGTGCTGGAACCGGAGATATTCAAATATATTCCTGAGGGTGAGAACTTCGATTTTTCGCAGGATCTGTTCCCGATAATGTTGAAGAAGAAAGATGCGCTATTTGGCGTCACTGCCAAAGGGTATTGGCGCGATATCGGCAACACCGATTCCTACCGGGAAGCGTACCACGATATTTTCAAGGGGAGGGTAAACCTTAAAATTGATGAGCCAAAACAGGATTTTGTCGGCAAAGATCTGCGCATCGGAGCCGATGTCAAGTTGGAACATTCGTCCGGACTTGAAGGTACGGTGGTGATCGGCGACAACAGCCAGGTTTTGGGTGACGTTCGCATCAAGGATTCGGTGATAGGGCGCAACTGTACTATTGAAAGCGGTGTCAAACTTAATCGCTGCGTTATCTGGGATAACTCTTATATCAAGAAGGGGGCTCGGATTAACGACGGAGTTATCTGTGCTAAGGTCCGTATCGGGCAGGGGGTAACCCTTGAAGAAGGGGTTATAGTTGGCGATGAAACTACAGTTGGCGATGAGGCCATTATCAAATCCGATGTCAAAATATGGCCAAAGAAAACAATTGAGGCGGGAGCAACGGTTACCTCTAACATGATTTGGGGGGATAAATGGAAGAAAGCGCTTTTTGAGGGGGCGATAATCAAAGGGCTCTCCAACATGGAGCTTACTCCGGAATTTTGCGCCAAGATGGGGTGCGCCTACGGCACCTCGCTTCCCAAAGGGAGCTTCGTACTAGGTGGCCGCGATTCCAATCCGTCATCCCGTATGCTCAAGCGCTGTTTCATGGGTGGAGTGCTCTCCGCCGGCGTCAATGTGCGCGATATGAAGATGACATCACTGCCGCTGGTTCGTTATAAATTAAAGACTTTTGGCGAGGTTGGCGGCGTACATTTCCGCCAGGCACAAGATGATCCAGCCATGCTGGAGGTCGTATTTCTTGATGGTGACGGCCTCGATTTCTCCAGCGGCATGGGAAAGAATGTTGAGCGCACATTTTTCAAGGAAAATTTCAGGCGGGCGCACCATACCGAACCGGGGGTTATTACCGACATCAACAATGTCGGTGATTTTTATCGTGAAGGTTTCTTGCGCGCGCTCGATCGTGAACTTCTAAAAAAATCAGCTTTTACGGTGGTTGTGGACTTCAGCTTCTCCCCTGCCAGCCAGACGCTGCCGCAGATGTTAAATGAGCTCGGCTTCTCCGTTATCGCTCTTAATGCATATGTTGATGAAGGGAAAGGAGTTCAGGCCAAGGAAAAAGAGCTCGCCCTGAATCAGCTTTCGGCGATAGTTTCATCACTGGGTGCTCAGGCAGGTTTCTGGCTTGACCCCTCGGCAGAGGCGATTACGCTCGTTGATGAAAAAGGAACGATCTGCAGCGGTGTCGAGTTGCTTGCCCTGACCGTTTCAATGCTGATGAAGGCCGGGCAGAAGGGTGCTGTTGCCGTACCGGTGCAAACCCCTTCGACAATCGAGCATCTGGTGGAGCAGAAGGGGTGCCACGTAATCCGCACCAAGAGTTCCGACCGTGCCATGCAGGAGGTCGCTTCCTCTTCTGAAATCATCCTGACCGGCACAACCGATGGCCGTTTTGCCTTCCCCCGTTTTCAGTCTGCCTTTGACGGCATGTTCGCCATTGCAAAGCTGATGGAGCTGAGTGCTTCCAGCGGAGTATCGCTGTCACAGGCTCTCTCGGAAATTCCTCGAAGCGCATATCTGCAGACCACTCTTCCCTGCCCCTGGGAGATGAAGGGTGGCATCATGCGTAAAATGAGTGAGGATAGCCTGGATAAGGAAGCCACGTTTATAGATGGCATCAAGGTTCATTTTGGTGCCGATTGGGTACTGATACTCCCGGATCAATATCTGCCTGTGGTACATATCGTAGCCGAAACCCGTGATCAGAAATCGACTCAGAAGCTTCTGAGCGAGTATGAGAAAAAAATTGTCTCCTGGAAAAAGGATATGGTGTAACAGGTCATGCCCCAACCGCTCGACGTGGTCATCGTATGGCATATGCATCAGCCATACTACAAAGATCCGCTGAAAAATGAATATGCTCTCCCTTGGACCTATCTGCACGGTATCAAGGATTATTTTGATATGCCGGCCATTATTGAAGATACTCCAGGTGCCAGAGCGGTATTCAATCTTGTCCCTTCCCTGATAGAGCAGTTGCTGGAGTATGCCTCTGGGGCTGCGGTTGATCCGTTCCTTGAAAAAGGGAAGGCGGCACCGTCTGAACTGACTCTTGAGGATCGTATCTTCCTGCTGGAAAATTTCTTCTCTGCAAATCGTCAGAATATGATTGAACCTTCCCGGCGTTACCTTGAACTGCTTTATATGGCTGGAGAGGGGAAGGCCGGGAGCGCCGCAGAACGCGTAAAACATTTCACCGAGCAGGATCTGCTTGATTTGCAGGTCTGGTTCTTCCTGGCCTGGACTGGTGAGGCGGCGCGACGTAGGTATCCCGCTTTTGCCGAACTGATCGCCAAGGGGGAAAACTTCACCGCCGCCGATAAAAATCTGCTTTTTTCAACTCAGTTAGAAGTATTGCAGGCGATACTGCCGCTCTATAAACGTCTCCATGAGCAGGGGCGCATTGAGCTGTCGGTGACCCCTTATTATCATCCGATTCTGCCGCTGCTTTGCGACCAGAAAATTGCTCAGACCGCCATGCCTCGGGTGACTCTTCCGGTTGCCGGTTTTTGTCATCCGGAAGATGCCCGCGCCCAGATCCGTCGCGGCATCGCCTATTTCCGTACAATATTCGGCTTTAATCCGACCGGGATGTGGCCTTCGGAGGGTTCTGTCAGCAACGAGGTTCTGGCGCTCATCGCCGGGAGTGGCATTTCCTGGATTGCGACTGACGAGGAAATCCTGGAAAAAAGCATGGATGGCGGTCTTGGCATCGGTAAGGAGCGGCTCTACCGACCATGGCGCTATAACTGCAGCCAGGGAGAAATCGGGGCATTCTTCCGCGATCATCAGCTCTCCGACCTGATCGGCTTTACCTATTCGCAGTGGGAGACAGGTAAGGCGGTTGCTGACCTGTGCGGACGTCTGGATGCCATCAAGTCTCGCCTTGGGGGCGACGGCCGGGTCGTATCGATCATCCTTGATGGCGAAAATGCCTGGGAGTACTACCCCAATAACGCCTACGATTTTCTGCAGGGGATGTACCTGGGAATTGCCGGATCTGCCACGCTTCGCCTGACTACCTGTAGTGACGTGCTGAAAAATACTAACTTTGAAGGGCGGCTGCATTCAATTTTTCCAGGTTCATGGATAAGCGGTAATTACAGCATCTGGATCGGTCATCCGGAGGAGAATCTCGCTTGGGATCTGATTGCCCATGCCCGTGAAGCAGCTCTGTCCGGCAATCCATTCGTTGCCGCCACTCTCGAAAGCGGAGAGCCATCTGAGGACGCCACCGCCGAGATGATCTGCCGCTCTCTCTATGCCGCTGAAGGGAGTGACTGGTTCTGGTGGTATGGAGATGACCATTTCTCTCCACACAGTGACCGCTTTGACAGCCTGTTCCGCCAGCACTTGATGAATATTTATCGCCTTCTGGGTCAGGATCCTCCGCGTGAGTTGCTGGAGGCGATCAAGAAGAAGAACCCTGCCGGGTTGATTCGGGAGCCGGCCGCATTTATCGATCCGGAGATCAGCGGCAGGATCAACGACTATTTTGAATGGCTGGCGGCCGGCCTGTATGACCTGACCCGTCAGGGCTCGGCCATGCATTCATCCGATCGGATGCTTCAGAGTTTCTACTATGGCTTTAACGAGAAGTCGCTCTTCTTCAGAATTGACGGCGTTCAGGATCTTTCCAGGTCATTGAAGGGAGATGATCAGCTTAATCTGCACCTGATCTACGATCATGATTACCGATTGCCGCTGCAGATGAAGAACGATGAGGGACTTTTGCTGGTCAAGGAAAATGGTTTATGGAAGCCGACCAACAGCATCTGCAACTGGAAGATCGTAAAGACCTGCGAAATCAGTATCCCGCTGAGCAGTATCAATCTGAACGCCGGAAGCAAGCTGTTCGTTTCGATAACGCTGGTACGCGACAACGAGGAGATCGGTCGCTGGCCGAGCGATGCGCCGCTGATGCTCTATTATGCTGGCGCAGATATTGAGCTGGACAATTGGTTGATTTAAATTTGGAGGATACATGTCAGAACTACGCTGGGATCCGATAAAGCTGCACTGGGTAATCATTGCCACCGAGCGGGGCCGCCGCCCAAGGGATTTTCAAGTGGAGCCGGAACAGAACGGATCGGTCGCCTGCCCTTTCTGCTATGGCAACGAGGACAAAACCCCGCCTGAAATTTTTGCAATTCGTCCGAACGGCGCGCCAAACGGCGCTAACTGGCGGGTGCGGGTTATTCCTAATAAATACCCTGCTCTGCGTGTTGAGGGTGAACTTAATAATCGCGGCTATGGCATGTATGACGTCATGAACGGTATTGGAGCGCATGAAGTGATCATTGAGACTCCTGATCACGATCGGACTCTTGCAGATTTGACTCACCTTGAAATAGCTGAGGTTCTGTCTGCATACCGTCATCGTTATCTTGATTTGCGCAAAGACATCCGCTTCCGCTACATGGTACTGTTCAAAAACCATGGTATTCGAGCCGGGGCGTCGTTGCATCATCCCCACAGCCAGCTTATTGCTGTGCCGCTTCTGCCGCCGGTGGCAAGTACACAACTGAAAGTTTCCCGCAACTATTTCAGTGAGAAGGAGCGCTGTATTTTCTGTGATCTAATTGAATTCGAGCTGCGTGAGGGGGTTCGGGTGGTAAAGGAATTTTCCAACTTCGTGACGCTGACTCCATATGCATCCTGTTCCCCATTTGAGCTGCGACTCTATCCAAAGCGTCACAGTCATGATTTTGCCCTGATGAATGATGCCCAGTTGGGGGAGTTGGCGGTGGCAATGAAAGATATGCTGCTGAGGGTCAAAACGGTGCTGCGCGATGCACCATATAATTTCATCCTGCACACCGCTCCACCCATGCATCGGCGCCCTGGCAAGCCTGAACACTGGAATGCACTGGAGTACGATTACCACTGGCATATTGAGCTGGTGCCGCGACTGACACAGATGGCCGGTTTTGAGTGGGGTACCGGCTTCTTCATCAACCCGACGTC
>CAIMXI010000297.1 GCA_903845365.1 uncultured Geobacteraceae bacterium
AATAACACCTGTTTCAAAATCGGCTTCATACATATAAAGCTTGGGAATTATACATTCGCCCGGCTTGATAGGGACAAAAACGGCAAAAATCGTCTACCCCTCAAAAAAGTGTTGCTTTTTAACATAGAAGGGAGAAGGGATTAGCGGTGAATCAGAACTAATCAGGTTTGCCAAAGGCTGTCAACAGTTGCTGCAGGAGTTGCGGAGCATTTGATTTGATGGCGCCTCCCATGAAGTCCATAATCCCGGGGCGATAACCATCGTTCCAGATTCTGTTGAACATATCTCCACTTGTTTTACAGACGCAATCGGCCTCTTCTACACTCTTACCGTTTTCGACGGTACAGCATTCAGCATCCAGCGTCACCGTTTTCTTGATATCATCGATCGAAAAGTAGAATGTCGTTGGCTGCGTAAAGACACCTTTTTGATACTGTCCCAGCATCGAACTGAAAATATCTTCCTGCATCTTATTCCTCCTCAAATTTAATCACAAAGAAGGCGGAGCCGAAGCCCCGCCTTCTGTCACACTATACTGCCAGTCTCTACTTAGTATCCGAGTATTTTCACTACGGGAGGCAGCAGAATTTCCTGCGTTATTGCAGGTGCGGTGTACACCATTTTGGCCAGTGGGCCGGCGGTTGTCGGATCGATAACCGCTCCTTTAAGCAGGAACGCCACCATTTGGGTCTGGGCAAGTGCTGTATTTGCCGGCGTACTGTTATCGATCAGGAAACCGTGCCCGATACCAGCTTGGTTGAACTGAAAATATCCCTCACCAGGAGAGGAGCCTGCCACACTTTGTGCTCTTGCCACAGCCGTTTTCGCCGTTGGAGCGCCATCGACAACGGCTCCTGTACGTGTAAGCATGAATGAAGCCGGGAGAGTGCCGTCAAGATATTTGAGTTGGCTGAAGCCCGGCGCTACCGCAAGAGCAGCGGTTGAATTCAGAATCCCGCGACCACCCAGAGAATTGCCGAAGTAGCGTGTGTTGTCATTTGGAATGACCTGGTCACCAATTGCCTCCTGAACAGCTACACGCCCTGAAAGACGGGAAGGAAGACCAGACGCGAGTGGACTGGTCATTGTTGCCGGATCAACCGGGTCTACGACGCTCTGTGTAACCTGGAAAAAATTGTTGTATGTCGGTGTTCCTGCCGTGATGCCGACTGCTGCCAATCCTGCGTTAATACTGGAGCTGAAAGCGGGGCTATTCTGCAGCAAGTAGGCGGTTCTAGCCCCTGGAACACTGAGGAAACCTTTCATATCGTTGCCCAGGGTAGTCTGGGTGTATGGGGCGCCGGTTGTGGAAAGAGTTGTGTTCCCTGCCAGGTAATAGGCTCCAACGATGGAACCGAGACTGATACTGGCATATTTAATATCAATACTTGCCGGAGGTGCGACCGGTGTTATGCCTTGAGCTAGAAAACCGCCGGCTCTCATGGTAAGTTCAAGCCGGTTCAGGTTGAATGCGGCCTGCTGGATGTTGGTACGTGTGGCCAGTGGGGCGCCAACTGCCATGAAATCCTGACCCCAGACAGTCCCGGTGGTATGTGTTGGAACAGCTAATGCCCCATGTAACGGGAGATCAATAGCTACTACCGTGTAGCCGGCTGCCGTAAGTGATCCGGCAACTGCCAGAGCCTGCTCTTTCTGACCGGTGATCCCGTGCTGGAAGATAACCACTTTTCCGGATGCGGTTGTCGGCGTCATAAGAACGAACGGTACCGGAGTTGTCGTGTGATAATATCCGGTTAATGCACCTGTGCCGTCGCGGAACGGCTGTAATACACCGGCGGCAGGATTATAGGCTCCTGTTATTGCAGAAAGGTCACCGCCGACAGCAGATGTATTTGCCTGTGTCACTACCGGATCAATCGCAAGCTGTGCGCTGTTTATAGTGCCGGTAACAACGCTTTTAAGCGATGCGGGGGGTGCGCCGGGGAGACCCGCGCCTGCCCAGTATGCGGCAGTGGTGAGCCCGGCCGGAGTTGTAACAGTTACTGCATTCGTCCAGGTTTTACCTGTCAGACCGCCCATTGTTGCTCCGGCAGCAAAAGCCCGCAGGGCGCTTTCAACCGGCATCATTGAAGCGGTGGACCCGGTGCCGTCTTTTGATACAAATCCCGCCCCAGTGGTGATAAATCGTCCCATAAGGGCGATATCATCACGGCTGGTGACGGTTGTTGTTGCTGAAGATGCAATCAGGTCGTCCATCACTTTGGCATAACCGGAAAATTTGATGGTACTCCCGCTCATGACGTTCGCGCGAACCGGTTCGAGTGCCGCTGTCGAACCAACAAGCTCAAATTTTGATTTCAGCACGTCAAAATAGGTTGAACTGATCACCGGTTTTCCGCTGGCGGCATCCAGCACCCGGTTGGTTACTACATAGAGATAGCGGGTTCCCGGTGTGAGAGGGAATTGTGGAAAGAGCAACAGATCCGTGCTTCCTGCCGTGTATTTTGTAAAATCAAACAGACCTGAAACATCTTTGAATCCAAGCGGATACTGTTCGTTACCCAGAGTATCCGGAGTCAGCTCAAATACTTTGATGTTTGCAGCGGTGACCGTTGCGGCGTCTACCGGGCTTGAAAACCTGATGTAAATGGGAGCATTTACTCCAGCTACAGCGTTGGTGGAGGCCACCTCATATTTGTTGATATACGCCAGCGCCTCAGGTGGTGTCATCGGTTTGTTGGCTGCCCTTCCGGTAAGTGGATCGGCGGCTGTCGCTGTTGCCAGGACGTTCGGCAGCGGTATCTCTCCGGTCAAGGGATTGAATATCACCGCATTGCTACTATAACTGAGCGGTGTTCTGGGGCTGTTGGTGCCTGACGGATCCGGGCTGGAGCAGCCTGTCACCAGAATGAAGCCGAGATATAACAGAAGTCTCATAATACGTGTATTCATGGCATTACCTCTCTGGTTTTTATAATGTGCGGTGGTTTTTAATTGCTAAAACTTGACAGTGATTGAACCGCCGAAGAGATGAACATCACTCTTGTAGGTGCCGTTAGCTCCAGTCAGTTCTGCCATGTTCTGATTCTGAACTGTTCTGTCAACGAAGTGGGTCCACATATAGGCGAGGTCAACCGAGAACATATCATTGTGAAAACCCTGGCCGATACTGAAACTGTGTCGGTCGGAGTCGGGGAGAACCGGCCCGAGAGTGGAATCGGGGATGGGGTTCTTGTCGTACATGTAACCGGCACGGAGATCAACAGTTTTATTAAGCGCATACTGGCCGCCAATCTTGTAGCACCAGACATCCTTCCAGTTCAGAGGCTTTGGTTTGTTATTGAAGTTGGAAAATTGAGGGCTGTCAAATTTAAATTCCAGTTTTTCCATGGAACTCCAGTCGGTTCGTTCTAAATCGCCTTCAACAGTTAGTTTGTCGGTCGGCTGCCATGCAATGCCCAGAGCCCAACTTTGAGGAAGCGTGATTGTGGATGAGACGGTGGAGGTTACACGGGCTCTGGAATAGGGTGAACTGGCTCCGGTTGTCATGCCGATTGCGGTATAGCCATAGGGTGTTGTCGCCAGGAAGTTGGCGTCGCCTTTGATCTTGAGCTCAATCTCACTACGGTAGGCTGCACCAACTGAGAGGTTCGGCAGCGGTTTCCATTTAAGGCCGAAGTTCCAGCCGACATCGGTGGCGGTTCCGTCAAGCCCCATGTTTCCAAGCTCATATGCTGTGCCGGCGGAGGGAGTGGCATAGGCAGCTTTTTGCATGGTGACGATCGCATACGCAACATCGACGCCGGCAGCTACGGAGAGGTTCAAGTTATCAAAACGATACGCGACTGTCGGTTGAATGTTAATCGGCTTAACAGCGATATTCATAACCTCGGCACGAAAGATGCTGCTGTCATCCCAGCTTTTTGCCAAAGGATAAATAGCGTTTACCGCCAGTCCGATAGATATCGGCTGTCCCTCAAAAGAGTGAGTTGCATAGAAAGCCGGTGCGATAAAAATGTCTTCTTTTGCCTTTTCGAATACAGGTGTAGTGCCGCTAAGCGGGCTTGTACCGGTAAACTCGGTAGACGGTACATAAATCGTTGTAGAGCCGAGATTGACCTGGGTTCCCTTGAGGAAAGAGATACCGGCCGGGTTGTAGAAGAGAGCCGAAGGGTCATCAGCTTGTGCGGTAAAGGCATTCCCCATCGCCATCGCTTTTGCCCCCTGCTCATTCACTTTCAGTCCTGCCGCCATAGCCAGAGAAGCTGTCCCTGCCAGTGTCGCCAGCATACACGTTGCTACCAGTTTGTTTTTCATTTCAACGCTCCTTTCCGTATGTATGATCTCCACTTTGCTGCATGTTCGCAATTCATCCATTATGACCTCTGACACGCGTACGCCTCTCTGATGTGCGCAATCCTTAATCACCCCCATTCATCGTCTTTTTACTCTTGGCTGATAATTTTAGAACAGCATTTCCCGGACAAATTATGACACCTTAACGCGCATGTCAACAATAAAAATGTGTTATCCAAATAAAAAAATGCAGTGCGCCGTCAGCTAGGTTCAATCACTCTTCTCTGTTTAGATAAAGGTCAAATGAAGAGCCAAATAATAAGATCACACCGGTTAAATCAGCACACTATGGCACTTTGGCTGTAAGAAGGCATGAATCTAAAAAAATATCGAACAAAACGAAAATAGAATAAAATTATACTTGACATGCGCGTTAAGTATATATATAGCCTGATAGCATAGAACATTACCCGGAGGTGAAAACATGAGCAGTCCAACGTATCGTTCTGTACCTGACATGCTAAGGAGTAATGCCACGGAGTTCAGTTCCCGGCTCGCTATCAAGTACCGTAAACAAGGGACGTTTGTTACCCTGACATATTCTGCTTACTATGAACGTGTGCTGATGGTTTCTCGGGGTCTCGGCAAGATGGGTGTAAAGCGGGGCGACCGGATTGCCATTCTCTCGGAAAACCGGGCCGGCTGGGTTATCGCGGACATGGGGATTCTCTGTACCGGCAGCGTTACCGTGCCGATCTACCCGACCAACACCCCCGAGCAGATCGAATACATGATTAATCATTCCGGTGCCAAAATTGTTTTTGTGTCGGGAAAGTTCCAATACAGCAAACTGCTCAAAGTCAGAGAAGCAATTCCGGAACTGCAACTGGTCGTTTCATTCGAACGGTTTATTGGGGATCCGCTTCTGCCGGTGACGACATTCTACCAGCTCTCCGAGATTGATTCTCCGATAACTGCTGAAGAGAAGAAGGAGATCGAGTCGAAAATCGCCCTGGTCAAGCCGGAAGACATGCTGACGCTGATCTATACATCCGGAACTACAGGGGTGCCGAAGGGGGTCATGCTATCTCACAACAACATCCTGACCAACACCAGATATCTGACTGAGCAGAGCGGAGCGATTGATGAGAACGATGTGCTGCTGAGTTTTCTCCCGCTAAGCCACATACTCGAGCGGACTGCCGGTTACTACATGACAATCCGCAACGGCGCTCTTCTGGCCTTTGCCGACAGCATTGAAAAAGTTCCCGAAAATATGTACGAAATTCAGCCGACCGTTATGGTCAGCGTTCCCCGCCTGTTTGAAAAGATTTATCACCGCATTTTCGAGAACGCCCATAAGATGTCTCCCGTCAAAAAAACGCTCTTCCATTGGGCGGTCGATGTCGGTAAGCGGTATGTTGCCGCAACGTACATAAACAGGCAGCCATCCACACTGCTCAATATTCAGTATGCTCTGGCAGATAAGCTTGTTTTCAGTAAAGTACGGGCAAAATTCGGCGGCAGGATGAAACTGTTCTGCTCCGGCGGCGCCCCGCTGGATAAAAATATCAATGAATTTTTCTGGGTTATCGGCATCCCGATCTTCGAGGGGTACGGCCTGACCGAAACAAGTCCGGCTCTGTCGTTCAATAATTTCGAGCATATCCGCTTTGGTTCGGTCGGCGTGCCTTTGGCTGAGACAGAGTTTAAAATTGCCGCTGATGGCGAAATTATGGTAAAGGGGCCGCAGATCATGCTCGGCTACTATAACAACCCGGAAGCGACAGCCGAGGCGATCCAGGAGGGCTGGTTCAAAACCGGCGATATCGGGCATATCGAAGATAGCTTCATATTTATTACCGACCGCAAGAAGGAGATCATCATTACTGCAGGGGGTAAAAACATCGCCCCGCAGCCGATTGAGAATGAATTGAAGATGGATAAATACGTTTCTTCCGCTTTTGTCTATGGCGATCGCAAGCCGTATGTCACCGCCCTGATTGTGCCCAACATGGAGCGTATACTGGAATTCGCCAAAGATCAGCATCTCCATTATTTAGAAATAGAGGATCTGGTCATAAATGAGCAGATCCAAAAATTGTTCGAGCAGCGGATTGCCGATATCAACAGCCGCCTCGCGCCGTATGAAACCATCAAGAAGTTTGTACTGCTGGCTCGTGACTTCTCCATTGAGGGTGGAGAATTGACCCCTACACTGAAACTGAGACGCAAGATCATCTATGAAAAGTACAAGCACCGCATAGAAGATATGTACATAGATCACAGTAATTAAGACCGACAGGGAGGAGAGAGATGACACAGATTAACAAAGCAGCAGTGCTGGGAGCGGGGGTGATGGGGGCAACAATAGCCGCGCACCTCGCCAATGCAGGAATTCAGGTGCTTCTGCTCGACATCGTGCCACGGGAGCCGAACGATGCCGAGACAGCAGCGGGGCTAACCATAACAGACAACAAAGTTCGTAACCGCATTGCGACGGCCGGACGTGACGGGCTGATGAAGATGAAGCCGGCACCGTTCTTTCTCCACGGCTATGCCGGCAATATCGAAGTCGGAAACTTTGACGATGATATGGCAAAACTGAAGGGGTGTGACTGGGTTGTTGAGGTCGTCATCGAAAATATGGCAATCAAGAAGAAACTTTTCACCGAGAAGGTGGTGCCAAACCTTAAAGAGGGAGCAATCCTTTCCACTAACACAAGCGGTCTTTCTGTCAACGAGATGGCCCAATGCCTGCCGGAACATGTACGGAAGAATTTTCTGGTCACGCATTTCTTCAACCCGCCGCGCTATATGCGCCTGCTGGAGATCGTTTCCTGCTCCGATACCGATCCGGCGGTCACCTCCTTTATGGCTGACTTTATCGCCAAGCGTCTTGGCAAAGGAATTGTTTACGCCAAGGACACCCCCAACTTTATCGCCAACCGCATCGGGGTTTATGCCATCTGCAACTGCGTGCGCACCATGATGGCTATGGATATGACCGTTGAAGAGGTTGACGCGATCGCAGGTCCTGCCACCGCCCGTCCCAAGAGTGCGGCCTTCCGAACCGCCGACCTGGTCGGTATCGATACCCTCCAGCATGTTGCCAACAACTCCTACGAACTGCTGATCAACGATGAACAGCGCGATATTTTCAAATTCCCTGTTTTTGTCGGAGAAATGGTGGCAAAAGGTATGCTCGGCAACAAGAGCAAACAGGGTTTTTTCAAAAAGGTCAAAGGGGAGAAGGGGCAGGAGTTCTTCTACTACGACTACAAAAGCGGAGAATATGCGCCTTCGCAGCGCCCCAAGTTCGCCTCCATTGAAGCGGCGAAAGCGATCGATGACCCGGCCAGGCGGCTACAGGCGCTTATCTCTGGCAGTGACAAAGCGGCACAGTTTGCCTGGGTCAATATGCGCGACACCCTGATATATACCTTCAACCGTATTCCGGAAATAGCCGACGATATCGTCAACATTGACAACGCCATGAAGTGGGGTTTCAACTGGGAACTTGGTCCGTTTGAGATGCTTGACGCGATTGGTGTTGCCTATTTTGTTGAGCGGGCAGAAAAGGACGGTATCACGGTTCCGGCCGGCCTGAAAACAATCGAGCGTTTCTACAAATTCGAGGATGGCCGCAATTACTACTACAGCATACCTGACGGAAAACAGTGCGAAGTGCCGCAGAAAACGGAACATATCAGCCTCTCAATTCTGAAGCGTAATAACAAAGTGCTGGAAAAGAACAGCGGCGCTTCCGTTATTGATCTGGGTGATGGTGTCTTTTGTCTCGAGTTTCATACCAAGATGAACGCCATCGGTGGTGAGATCCTCTCCATGGTGCATAAGGCGGTCAAACGGACAGAAGAAGAGGGAATCGGCCTGGTCATCGCCAATGAAGGCACCATGTTTTCAGCCGGCGCCAACCTGATGCTGCTGGTTATGGCGGTTGCCGAAGGGGCGTATGACGAAATTGCCATGACAGTCAAAGGGTTCCAAAAAGCGATGATGGCGATCAAATACTCGAAAATTCCGGTCGTCGCCGCGCCGCACAACCTTGTCATGGGTGGCGGTTGCGAAACCTGCCTGCATGCCGATGCTATCATCCCACATGCCGAAACCTACATGGGGCTGGTGGAGTTGGGCGTAGGCCTCCTACCGGCCGGCGGCGGCACCAAGGAGATGGCAATCCGCGCTATCAAACTGGCCGAAGAGTACGACATGGACGTTACTCCGTTCCTTCTCAAAAATTATATGAATATCGCAATGGCAAAAGTCAGCATGTCGGCCGCAGAGCTGGGCCCAATGGGCTTCATGCGCCATGGTGATGCCATCACTATGGATATCGACAAGCGCATCCACGACGCCAAACTGAAGGCGATTTCGTTGGCGGCCAACTACCGCCCCGGCCAGCCGTTGACCGGCTTGAAGGCACCGGGCCGCGGCGTTGCCGCCTCCATCAAAACGCAGCTCTGGAATATGCAGCATGGCGGCTTCATCTCCGAGTACGACCAGTACCTGGCCGGCATGGTTGCCGAGGTCATCACCGGCGGCGATGTCCCCGCCGGCACTCTGATCACCGAGGAGTATTTACTTGAGCTGGAGCGGGAAGCATTTGTTCGTCTCTGTGGACAGAAAAAGACTCTGGAACGCATTCAACACATGCTCAAGAAAGGCAAGCCGCTGCGGAACTAATAACTAACGGAGGAAAACATGAGAAACGCATATATTCTGGCAGCCTACCGCACCCCTGGCTGCCGTGCAAAAAAAGGAAAATTGAAAGATGTCCGGCCGGACGATCTTGCTGCGGTCGCTATCAAAGGGTTGTTGGAGAGAACCGGCATAGATCCGTACGATGTTGAAGACATCATTATCGGCTGTGCCTTCCCTGAAGCCGAGCAGGGGATGAACTTTGCCCGGGTGGCGGCGATGAAGGCCGGCGTACCGATTGAGGTTCCGGCACAGACGGTCAACCGCTTCTGCTCCTCTGGGCTCCAGACGATAGCTACCGCTGCGGAGCGGATCATGGCCGGTTTTGCAGACTGCATCATTGCCGGCGGTGCCGAGAGCATGACCATGATTCCGATGGGGGGCGGCAAATACAGCGCCAATCCCTCTCTGATGGCCAACTGGCCGGAGGCATTCGCTTCGATGGGTATTACGGCGGAACTTGTCGCGGATAAATACGGCATCACACGTGAGCAGCAAGATGCCTTTGCGGCATCAAGCCACACCAAGGCCGCAGCCGCCATTGCGTCGGGTAAATTCAAGGATGAAATTATCCCGGTGGAAATCGAGAACTGCGCTTTGGTAAACGGGAAGATGAAGCGGAGCAAAGAACTGGCCGACAGTGATGACGGCGTGCGCGGTGATACCACTGCTGCGGGTCTCGCAAAACTGAAGCCGGCTTTTAAGGCTACCGGAACGGTCACCGCCGGAAACACATCACAGATGACCGATGGCGCTGCCGCAGTACTGGTTGTCTCAGAGGAATATCTTAAGAAAGTTGGGAAAAAAGCATTGGCACGTTTCGTGGCTTTTGCTGTCAAAGGGGTGCCGCCAGAGCTGATGGGCATAGGTCCGGTGGCTGCCATTCCGGCCGCCCTCAAACTGGCTGGCTTAACGCTGGACGACATAGGCCTGATTGAGCTGAACGAGGCTTTTGCCGCCCAGTCGCTGGCCTGCGTCAAGGAGCTAGGCATTGATCCCGCGCGGGTCAATGTCAACGGCGGAGCAATCGCACTTGGCCACCCGCTCGGCTGTACCGGTGCCAAGCTGACTGCCAGTCTCCTTCAGGAGATGCAGCGCACGGATACACGTTACGGCATGGTATCGATGTGTATCGGCGGCGGTATGGGTGCTGCAGGGATTTTTGAGAAGGCTTAACCACCCCCCAGCCCCCTCCTTAAAAGGAAGGAGGGGGAACATAAAAACTCCCCTCCTTACAAAGGAGGGGTTGGGGGTGGTTGGGTTTTCGTGCAAATAGAAATAATAAAAATTTTAACGAGGTGACATAATGTCTGCAAAACTATTTAAAGGCGCCGAATACCTGATTACTGAAACTGGTAAAAATGACATCTTCACACCTGAAGATTTTACTGACGAGCAGCGCCAGATTGCTGATACCACCGAGCAGTTCGTCTGGAATGAAGTTATCCCGCACCGGGAAGCGATTGAGCATCACGATCTTCCTCTGACCGTCGAATTGATGAAGAAATGCGGTGAACTTGGGCTGCTTATGATTGATGCCCCTGAGGAGTACGGAGGGTTGGAACTTGATAAAGCCACAAGTATGCTGGCCGCTGAAAAACTGGCTCAGGCAGGATCTTTTTCCGTGACCTACTCAGCCCATACCGGCATCGGCACTCTCCCGCTGGTCTATTACGGTACAAAAGAACAGAAGGAACGGTATCTGCACAAAATTATATCCGGCGAGTGGATTGCGGCCTACTGCCTGACAGAACCGGGCTCCGGCAGTGATGCGCTGGGCGCTTCTGCAACCGCCATTCTCTCTCCGGATGGCAAGCACTATATCCTGAACGGGACCAAACAGTTCATCACTAATGGCGGCATCGCCGATTTTTACACTGTATTTGCCAAGATCGACAAGCAGCATTTCACCGGCTTCCTGGTGGAACGGACCACTGAAGGGCTGAGCGTCGGAACGGAAGAGAATAAAATGGGTGTCAGAGGATCATCTACCACCCAGATCATTCTGGAGGATGCCAAAGTGCCGGTCGAAAACCTTCTGGGCGAAATCGGCAAGGGTCATAAGATCGCCTTTAACGTACTCAATGTCGGCCGTTTCAAGCTTGGAGCAGGAGCCACCGGAGCAGCTAAAACCGCGCTTACCACCGGCATCAAATATGCCAACGAGCGAAAAGCGTTCGGCGTGACGATAGGCACATTCGGTGCCATTCAGGAAAAGATAGCCGACATGAGCGCTGCCGCCTTCGTCTCGGAGTCGGTCGTCTACCGTCTGGCCGGCCTGATTGACGATCGTCTCGCCACAGTACCAAAAGGAACCGCCGACTATTACGAGGCTTATCAGCAGGGAATTGAGGAGTATTCCGTAGAATGTGCCATCGTCAAGGTTTTCTGCAGTGAGATGCTGGCTGAGGTTGTCGATTCTGTTGTCCAGATTCATGGCGGCTACGGTTTCATTCAGGAATACGCCGCAGAGGGGTATTATCGAGATGAGCGTATTAACCGGATCTGGGAAGGGACGAATGAGATTAACCGCCTGTTGATCCCCGGCATCATTCTCCGTCGCGCCATGAAAGGGGAAATTCCGCTCCAGAAAGAGGCGATGAAAGCTTTTGAGTCTCTGATGTCACCATCGTTTGATGAGCTTGATGATTCTCTCCCTTTTGCGGCAGAGAAGGCTCTGGTCTCAAACCTGAAACAGGCGTTTCTGGTCATTGCCGGCAGCGGTGTGCAGAAATTCATGGATAAGATCAAGGACGAGCAGGAGATCCTGTTGGCGGTTGCCGATCTTGCAATCAACATATTTGCGATTGAAAGCGCCGTACTGCGCGCCGAAAAGATCCTGCCGAATTTGAGCGAGAGTAAGAAGGCTTCCGTCCGCTCTGCGGTAAAGATATTCACCTTCAATGGCACAGAAAAAGCGGCATCCGCCGCGCGCCGGGCCGCCTACTTCATCGAAGAGGGGGATACCCTGACCATGCTGCTTGCCGGCATCCGCAGGTTTACCAAGTACGATGCGACCGGCCTCCTCAAGGCGAAACGCCAACTGGCAGCGGCGTCGCTCGAAGCTGACAGATATTTTTATTAAACATGCAACAGCACACCGTACAGACCCCTTACGTAGTTGGAGATGTCCATTTATACAGTGCCGAAATTGATGGTGGTCTGGTGCTGTTCGATACCGGACCACCGACACCTGATGGTGAGGCCTGCCTGATTAATGAGGTCGATCTCAAGCGCCTGAAATACGTTTGTATCACCCATTGTCACGTGGATCACTACGGTCTTGCCAACTATATTCTTCAGAAGAGTGATGCCGAGATACTCATCCCGCGCAGTGATGCCGTCAAATTTCAACGGCACCCGGATCGCATGAAGCAGATGGGTGAAATATTGGCAGGATACGGGTTTGGCGAAGGTTTTGCCTTGCAGTTGCGGGAATCATTTGAAAAGAACAAGGTATTCCCTGCAAACCCGGAGCGCTTTCGAATAGTTGAGGAGGCTGAAGAACTGAGCGCTCTCGGAATCACCTATCTCCCCTGTCCGGGGCACTCTCAGAGTGATATGGTCTATCTTCTCGAGGATTCTGCAATAACCGGCGATATTCTACTCAGAAATATTTTTCAGGCGCCCCTTCTTGACATCAATCTGGAAACTTTTAGTGGTCGTTTCAGAAACTATGATGTCTACTGCAATTCGATCTTTAACCTGGTTAAGCTGCGCGGGCTTCAGATCAGGCCGGGGCACCGCACCTCTGTCAATAGCGTAGATGACGCGCTTGTCTTCTATGTCAGAACCTTGCTGGAGCGGGCTGTACAGTTGCTCCCCTTCAGGGGGGAGACGGTAGACAGAATCATCCATCAGCTTTTTAAGGGGAGATTGACCGACCCGTTTTTCGTATATCTGAAAGTCTCAGAAATTGTATTCATGCTGGATTTTCTGGAGAACCCGACGCTGCTCAAGGCTTCACTGGAACAGATCGGACTGTTTGATCAGGTGTGTGAGCTGTATGAAACCATTTTTTAGGAGGAGTTATTATGAAAAATCTTTTTGTAGCGTTTATTCTGGGACTGCTTTTTTCGACCCAATCAGAGGCAGTTGAAGTCGCAGGTGTGAAGCTGGATCAGACCGTAACGGTAAACAGCCAGCAACTGAAATTGAACGGCTCCGGAATCAGGAAGAAATTTTTTGTCAAGGTGTATATCGGTTCGCTCTATTCCGCCAAGCAACTTTCCACTGCCGCTGCAGCCTTGAATGACGGCGGAGACAAACTGATCAGAATGAATTTTCTGCACTCAAAAGTGGAAAAGGAAAAAATCATAGAAGCCTTCGGCGAGGGGTTTGCCAACAATTCACCCGACATGGTCGGGGCGCCTGAGTTGAAAAAGTTTCTCGCTCTGTTTACAGCCGATTTCATTAAAGGAGACGTTGTCGATCTGGCTCTTTCTGCCGACGGCAGCGTAACGGCCAGCCACAACGGCAAGCCGCTGGGCACGGTGCCCTCCGCCAAACTGGCAAAAGCGGTTCTCGCCATCTATCTTGGCGATAAACCTGCTGACGATTCACTTAAAAAAGGGATGCTCGGAAATTAACCCAGAAAAACAATTGAAACACAGAGCAACAGAGCAACTGAGTCATAAAAAAAGAAGAAATCAGGCTAAGGCCAAAAACAGTCACCATTTAGATAGTGGTTATTGCTCTTAAAGGTTTTATCCGCCTTTATCTTTCTTTATCCTTTAGGCCCGCATTTGGGTCCTGTAAATAAGCCTTTGAATTTAAAAGCAAACCTTAATTTCACAGGGATAAAAAGGATAACGACGGATAACGGCAAAATCAAAAAGGTTTTTGATTAGTATTCAAGGAGTCTTAACCTCATGGCACAAATGTTTTCCACCCCGGTTGAAATACGCTTTTGCGATCTCGATGCATATGGACATGTAAACAGTGCCATCTACTTCAGCTATCTTGAAACTGCACGGGTCAAGCTGTTCCATGATTTCTTCCGGGAAGTCTCGGAACATGGCATCTTTACCCTGGTCGCCCGGGCGGAATGCGACTACAAAATCCCGATTCTGCTGTATGACCCGGTTATTGTTACGCTCTGGATAGCAAAAACAGGGCGTTCAAGTTTTACTCTCGAATACCGGCTCCATGACGGCGGGGATAAGACCTACGCTACCGCCAAGACCACGATGGTCTGCTTTGACAGCATAAATAACAAAACTGTCGCGATTCCAGAAATCATCAAGGCAATGGCGTAATTGATGCCTTTCAGTAAACCACCGGCTCTGCCGGTGAGACTTGAAAAGGCTATGCCGTTCCTGCGACACTTCCTC
>CAIMXI010000298.1 GCA_903845365.1 uncultured Geobacteraceae bacterium
AATAACACCTGTTTCAAAATCGGCTTCATACATATAAAGCTTGGGAATTATACATTCGCCCGGCTTGATAGGGACAAAAACGGCAAAAATCGTCTACCCCTCAAAAAAGTGTTGCTTTTTAACATAGAAGGGAGAAGGGATCTAGCGGCGAATTAGAACGAATCAGGTGATTTTTTTGGAACAAATTCCATCAGTCGATGAGGATACAACGTATCATGGATTATCTCGTTTTACATTTAGAAGAACATCGGCTTACCGTTGCCCATTTCGGAGTTTCCCGCCGTTCCACGGAACTGATCGGGGCAACATCTCTTGAGTTGAATGAAGATCAGTCACTCGCAGATGCCGTCCGCCATATTGCGGAGAAAATGGCCGGTTCGCCGCGAATTATTCTCTCTGTTCCGCCGGCACTTTTTGCGCAGCGCTCGATCACTCTGCCGCTGACCGATCTGCGCAAGGTTCGTGAGGTGCTGCCGACTCAACTCCAGGGAGATATTGCCCAGACGGTAGACGATCTTGTACTGGACGTTTTGCCATCCGGAGAAGGGCGCTTCCTGGCACTCTGGGCACGCAAGGGAGACATCAGCGCCGTCATCGAGCAGTTCAGTCAGTTCGGCCTGGAACCACAGGTTATCACTTCTCTGCCGTTTTCACTGACCGAATATCCCGGATTGCCCTCTGACTGTGCCGTATTCGACGGCACTACCCTGTCAATATTAACAGGTGGGCGGCTGACCTATTTCCGAACGTTCATGGCTGATGTTTCCCCGTCACTCATAGCAGCGACGCTGTCGGCTCTGGAGCTTTCAGGGGTAGCGCTCCCGCCTCGACTCTGCCTGATCGGCTCTGCGGCACACCTCTTTTCTGCTGCGGATTCATTGCCGTTGCCGGTAGAAACCATAGAGGTTCCGGCGGAGCTTGGCCATCTGTTTAAAAATGATGAAACCTTTTGGCAGTTGGCAGGTCTCTACGCGGTTGCACGTGCCAGTTATGCCGGCAGACTCCCCAATTTCCGTCAGGGAAAACTTGCCTGGACCGCCGGAGATGCCAAGCTGCGCAGGAAGTTGCTGCTGACCTCTGTACTGGCTGTGACCATCATCGTACTGTTATTTGTACACAAGGGGCTCCAGTATCGGGCAGCAAAAACAGATGTTGCCTCCTTGAACAAGTCAATTGCGGAGATTTACCGAGAGATTTTCCCGGCCAGGGCCAAGGCTGTCGATGAAATTTCCGAAATAAAAGGGGAGATCAGGAAACTGGCCGGAGTCGAAGGTTCAAGCGGATATCTGGATCTGTTGAAAAAGATTGCCGAAGCCAAGGGAAACAGCATTAACGGCCTGTATGAGGCGGAGCTGGAAGGTCGCAACCTCCGTATAAAGGGGGACGCCCGTTCCTCTCAGGGAGTCAATGAATTTAAAGCTGCACTTGCTCCTCTTCTTGCTACTGCCCAACTGGGCGAGGTGAAGAGTCGCCCGGACGGCAGTGTCACTTTCAGCCTGGCCGGAACTCTAAAGGAGGTGGCAAAATGAGACTGCTGGAGATTCTCCGCGAAAGATGGCAGAACCTTGATGATCGGACTCGCCTCTGGTGCGGCTATGCCCTTATTATACTACTTGCAGCGGCAGTCGGCTGGTCAACGCTTAACGCCAGAGTACAGGAGCTTGAAAAAAAACGGACGAGCCGTGAGGCGGTGTTAAAGGAGATGATGCCGCTCAAGCTGGCGTACCTTTTGGCCCGTCAGTCATCAGATACTCTGCGCGGTCGTATGGCTTCTCTCCGCCCTGAAGATTCACCGGCAAAAATAGTGGAAGAGACCAGCATCAAGGGTAAATCCGTTAAAATTGTTCCGCTCAAAAGTGAAGAGCGCAACGGCGTTACCGAGGATGCAGCCGACATCCGTATTGAAGGTTTAACATTGAACGAAGCGATCAACCTGCTCTACAGACTCGAAAAAGGGAGCCGTCCGGTGGTTATCAGAAAAAGCAATCTGCGGGTTCGTTTCGATGATGCCACCCGCAGTGACCTGACACTAGTTCTGGCACTGCTTAAACCGGCTCCCGGTCATACAAAGCCTTGAGAGCTGTAACGCTGATACGTGGAGCTGCGATCACGGCAGCGGCTCTAGCTCTGTTTTTGTTGTTTGGCTATCTCTTTTTTCCTGCCGCAAAGATCGATGCCGCGCTTGCTATCGTACTGTCACGGCAGGGTTTGACCCTTACCCCGGCGGTTCACAAAACGTTTCTTCCCGGAGTGGCATGGGACGATGCGCTGCTCTCATCGGAACAGGGCCCACTTTTGAGCTGCCGCTCTCTGCGGGTCAGGGTGCTGCTGCTCCCGCTCTTTATCGGGCGAGCGGTTATTGCCGGAGAGGCGACCATCGGCACGGGACATCTGAACAGCAGATACGCCTTGAACGGCAATGCCGCAATGGATCTTGCAGTAGAGGGCATTTCCCTTGCCGACATACCATTTTTCAAGAGCGTTCTCGGCGCAAAAATGGCCGGTACTCTCTGGAGTCAGGGTAAATTACAGCGGGGAGCTAAAGGTTTGAGCGGCGACCTGAAGCTGGAAATAAAGCAGCTTGAGTTTTCGGGCGTCAAGCTGGGCGCTTTCCCGCTCCCGGATGTCACCAATATGAAAACACAGGGAATGGTGAAAGTCACTGATGGCAAGGCGCGGCTGGAAAGCTTTACGCTTGAAGGCGACGGTGTCTATATGCGGCTTTCAGGTGATATCCCGACTGGCGCTGACACGGCTGTCGTACCCCTGAACATGAGCCTACAGATTATGCCGAAGCCGGATTTCCTGGAAAAACAGAAGCTGGTTTTCATGCTGCTGGCCAAGTTCATGACCGCTCCTGGAGTCTATACAGTTCCGGTACGGGGAACATTGCTTAAACCGGTGATCATCCAGTGAGAATCGGCCTGCTCGGCGGCAGCTTCAATCCCATTCACAATGCCCACCTGCGCATTGCCTGGGCGGCGCAGGTATTCTGCCGTCTCGACAGGGTCATTTTTATCCCGGCGGCAGATCCGCCGCACAAGTCGGTGGCGGGAGAGGTTTCTTTTGCATGTCGCTCGGAAATGGTTAGTATGGCCATCGCCGATAGAGCCGGTTTCGAGATCTCAACTGTTGAAGCAGAGCGGAGCGGCAAGTCATACTCCATTGATACGATCAGGATCTTTCGCGAACGGTTTCCGGATGACGAACTATTTTTCATCATCGGGGCTGATTCGTTCCTGGAGATCGGCACATGGCGCCACTATGCTGAAATTTTCCAATCATGTAATCTTGCTGTTGTCGAACGTCCCGGCTCATCTGTAAACGACCGGATTGCGGCCTTACCGAAAGCCGTCAGGGAGGAATTCTCCTTTGACTGTGTCGATGGGCGCTTGCGGCACCATTTAGGTACCACTATCAGTTTCATCAACGGCACCCCAATGGATACCTCATCAACCGCAATCCGGCGGCTTGCTGCAGCAGATGCCGACCTCTCCTCCTCTGTACCACCTGACGTAGCAGCATATATCTCGCAGAAAAGGATCTACCACAAATGCCGGTAAAAAAAGCAAAAGTTACTGAAAAAACGACACTTACACCCAGTGAACGAGCTCTTAAGTGTGCCGAACTGGCCTACGATAAAAAGGCTTATGATATCTGTGTTCGTGATATCTCGCGCGTCTCGTCGATTGCCGACTATATGGTGATCATCTCCGGCTCGTCAGACAAGCAGAACCAGGCCATCTGCGACAATATCCGTACCGGCCTGAAGAAATTCGGCAAGGTCAACGATATCGAAGGCGCAACGGACGGCAAATGGATCGTCATGGATTATGGCGATGTCCTGGTGCATATCTTCCACGACCAGATTCGCCGTTATTACGACCTGGACGGCCTCTGGGGCATGGCTCCCGAGCTTGAGCTGTCACCGGAGATCAAGGCATCCCGCAAGGAATCAGATTTTTGAAGATAAAAGTTATCTGGATCGGTAAAAGCCGTGACCCGTGGGTCAAGGATGCGATCGATGAATACGCCGGTCGCATCCGGCGCTATATGCCGCTGGAACTGTTTGATATCCGCGACGAGAAGGGTGCCGAAGCCGAGGAGATGCGCCGCCGCGAATGCGAACGACTGGAGAAGCATATCCCCGCCGGAGCAACCGTGATCCTGCTGGATGAGAGGGGCGAGCAGTTGGATTCCCCCACGTTTGCTGCCTTTGTCGGCAAGCAGCGTGACTACGCGGTTGGTGAGTTGATCTTTGCCATTGGCGGCGCCTACGGTTTCTCTGAAGAATTCCGCCGTCGCGGCATGTTGCTGGCGCTGTCTAAAATGACCTTCACCCACCAGATGGTACGCCCTTTCCTGCTGGAGCAGATCTATCGGGCGTTTACTATTTTGAATAAAGAGCCGTATCATCATTGACAGGAAGTGATGGATGAAGAGTGAAAACCTCCACGCTGGACACCGGGAGCGGTTACGCACACGCTTTCTGGAAGAGGGACTCGACAGCTTTGAGGGGCATCAGCTTCTTGAGCTGCTCCTGTTTCATACTATTCCTCGTGGCGATACCAATTCAACAGCGCACAGATTGATCCAGCGTTTCGGCTCATTCTCCGCTGTGCTGGAGGCTGACCCAAAGGATATAGCTTCAGTGGAAGGGATGGGGGCAAAGGCCGCCGCCTTTCTCGCGATGATCCCGCAGGTAACACGCCGCTATTATCATGACCGGGTGCTTCGTGACCGCCCGAAACTGAACAGCTCCGCAGCGGTGGCGGAATATCTCATTCCGCTTATGGCAGGTCGCCCTGAGGAGGTTTTTTATGTTCTCTGCCTCGATACGCAATGTCGTGTTGTTTACCCTGCTCTTATCAGTGAGGGGACAGTAAAGGAAGCCGCCGTTTATCCCCGTCACGTGGTTGAAGTGGCAATCCGGCATCGCGCCGCCTCAGTGATTTTCGCTCACAACCATCCAGCCGGCACATCAACCCCCTCTTCCCAGGATCATCATCTAACCAGATTGCTTGTTCAGGCTCTTGGGCCACTCGATATCAAAGTGCTGGATCACATTATTGTTGCCGCAAACAAGGCGTACAGCTTTGCCAGTGAAGGCGTTTTGCCCGGTTATGAGGCGTATAAATGACGACCAGGAAACAGCTTTTCATAAGTTCCGTCCAGAAGGAGCTGGCTGCCGAACGACGGATGTTGAAAGAGTATGTACATGGTGATTTACTGTTACGACGTTTTTTTGAAGTGTTTCTCTTTGAGGATAAGCCTGCCTCTGATCGGCACATCGATGAGGTTTACCTGCAAGAGGTGGAGCAAAGCGCCATTTAATTTACAAGGGAACTGTCTTTGAACTGGTTGACCAGGCGGTCGATTTTGTCATGTCCAAGCTTGCTGCGCGTGTCGGCACACGTTCTGATGGTCCCCAGGCACCTGTCACCTACGAAATTCCCCGTGATGTAGTTGCCGAGGCAATCGTCAATGCCGTGGCTCACCGGGATTATGCAAGCAACGCCTCAGTTCAGGTTATGCTCTTTGCTGATCGTCTGGAAATCTGGAATCCAGGTCAACTTCCTTCGCCGCTGACACTCGCTGCCCTGCGCAAGCCTCATCCTTCCATACCGCACAATCCGCTCATTGCCGAGCCGCTGTTCCTGGCCCGTTACATCGAGCGTGCCGGAACCGGTACGCTTGACATGATCGCTCTCTGCAGAGAAGCAAATATTCCCACCCCTGAATTCAAGCAGGAAATCGGCCCCTTTATGCAGATCATTCGAAGGCCAGAGTCACAGCCAGAGTCGAAGGCCCAAGTCACCGAACAAGTCACCGAACAAGTTAAACGTTTATTACTGGTGCTAGGCGATTCGATATTGCCGGGGAACGAAGTAATGCTCAAACTGGGCTTATTGCACCGTCCCACGTTTCTTTACGCCTATCTGCATCCGGCACATAAAAATGCTTTGATCGAAATGACCATCCCTGACAAACCTACGAGCCGCATGCAGAAATACCGGCTTACCGCAAAGGGCAGGGCCTGGCTAACCAGCCGATCAGACAAATAATTCCAAGTCGCAGCCATGATTGATTTTTATGAAGAATAGGGGCTGACCTTTAATGACCACCAACCTGAAACAACTGGAAGCCGATCTCTGGCGGAGCGCTGATACGCTGCGCGCCAATTCCGACCTGAAATCGACCGAGTATTCCACCCCGGTGCTGGGGCTGATTTTTCTGAAATTTGCCGACAACAAATACCGGCAGCATGAGGCGGCCATCACGGCGGAGTTTGCAGAGCTGACCGGAACGCGGCGCGAGAAGCCGCTGGCGGATATTGCCATTGAAAAGTGTGGTTTTTATCTGCCGGATCATGCCCGCTATGACTACCTGCTGCGCCTGCCGGAGCAGGAAGATATTGCCAAAGCGATCAAAAAGGCGATGGAGGCGATTGAGGAGTACAAGCCGGAGCTGAAAGGGGTATTGCCGCAAGATGAATACTTCCGCCTGACCCGCACCGACAACTCCATTCCCAAGCAGCTTTTGAAGAATTTGGCCGACATCCCGCAGGATGCTTCCGGTGATATGTTCGGCCAGATTTACGAGTATTTCCTCGGTAACTTCGCTATGGCCGAAGGACAGGGGGGCGGCGAGTTTTTTACCCCGCGCTCGGTTGTCCGGGTGATGGTGGAGATCATCGAGCCGCATAAAGGCACAGTCTATGACCCGGCCTGCGGTTCGGGCGGCATGTTCGTGCAGTCGGCCAATTTTATCGAGCAGCACCGTCACGAAATGCAGCAGGATGATGGCGATATTTTTGTATATGGTCAGGAAAAGACGCTGGAGACGGTCAAGCTGGCCAGGATGAACCTGGCGGTCAACGGCCTGCGCGGCGAGGTCAAACAGGCTAACACCTATTATGAAGACCCGTTTGACAGCTTCGGAAAATTCGATTACGTGCTGGCCAATCCCCCCTTTAATGTCGATGACGTCAGCATCAGCAGCGTCGAGAAAGACCGGCGTTTCAACAGCTACGGCCTGCCGCGCAACAAGGGCAAGGCCAAAAAAGGGGAGCATGGGAAAGAGACCGTCCCTAACGGCAATTATCTCTGGATCAACCTGTTTGCCACGTCACTCAAACCAGGTGGCCGGGCGGCGCTGGTCATGGCAAATTCGGCTTCGGATGCCCGTCATTCCGAGGCTGACACCCGCCAGACGTTGATCGAGAACAACCTGATTTATGCCATGCTCACCCTCCCCGCCACGCTCTGGTTTTTCGATAAAGCCAAAAAGGACAAGAACATCCTCTTTATCGATGCCCGCAACATCTTCACCCAGATCGACCGCGCCCATCGCGAATTCAGCGAAGAGCAGATTCAGAATATCGCCATCATCAGCCACCTGCACCGGGGCGAACGGCACAAGTTTGTGCAGTTGATCGATCGTTA